>NZ_WXEY01000001.1:300000-421831 GCF_009877425.1 Heliomicrobium undosum
CGCGCCCACACGCCGTTCCTGAATCTTGAAGGCCCCCTTTCCGTCAGGCCGGAGGACATAGGTCACCTTCTGGCCCAAAAAGCCGAACTTCCCCGGTCCCGGCAGATACCCCTCCACAAGAACCTCCTCGGGCATCCGGCTAGCGATGCGCCAACTATGGACCGTCGTCGCGTCGATGACCACACCATCTCCCGGTCTGCTCGCAACCGCCGACTCTTTGCCGGCATACCGGCTCTCCCATAAGCTATGAACGTTGTCGTGTGACCAGTAGGCGCCGAGGAATCGCTGCAGATCCTCCTCGCGGCGCATGGACGGGGGCGGTTGCAGGCCCCGTTCCTTGAGCAGTTTCGTGTTTTCCTTCGCCGCCGCCCGCATCCAGAGGATCTCCGCCCACCGGGTAAAAGCCACATAATCCTCATCGCGCCAGGGCGCGCCGCCCCGTAAAAAGCCAGTTGCCGTTTCCCGGTCCCAAACCCATCCGTCGCCCAGGTGGCGCGCAAGCCAGTAGACGGACACCAGCATGCGGTTATCCTCGATTTTGCCGGAAGCACGGGTGCCTCGTTCCCAGGGCCACCATTTTTGATTCAGCGGCGCCGCCTGCACCTCCAGGAGAAGGTTGTCGCGCCGGATGACGGCTTTTCGGGTTTTATTGTCATAGGTGACATCAGCCCCCAGCGCCTCCGCCAGCGGGCGAACTGGCGCCAGGATATAGCCGCGCTCAATGCGGGGCTGGGGGGCGAATTCCATCGGCAACCCGTTCAGCACGATGACAGGCCGCCTTTCTGTGCTCGATCGTCCGGGAGGCGCAGTCAATTGGGCCTCGCTCCACTCGGAGGAAACCAGAAGCATCAGTGAAAGGATCACAGCCAAGAAAAACATTTTTCTGCCGATCAGTCTCAAATGTATTTCCCCCACCGGCTCAATTAGATAACAGACAAGCTCAGTGTATTATACGCCGTCACCTGGTATATTATTCCATTTACCTGTTTTTTTATGAAAAACCAATTTCATCGTCGTTGTGACTGCAGAAAACGAAAAAACGCCGGCCTCAGCAAGCCGGCAGGTACGCATTCAATGAAGATTTCACTGTAAACAAGGAGTTATCTTTATTTCATTTCGAGGCAATACACCGTTATCGCTCACTGCGTCACACGGATACTCATCCCATCCTCAGCGATAATGAAGCGCGGTTGCGTCAACCCGTACTGGGCCATCAACCGCTCATAGCCCTCTCCCTCGGTGAGGTGGACGATCACCACCTGCTTCGGATCCGTCTTCTCCATCAGACGCACCACATCATGGAGGGAGGAGTGCTTGCCGGCGGCCTCGTCGGCGCCGTTGCACTCATGGATGAGGCAGTTGGCCCCCAAGCCCACTGTTTCCAGGAGAGGGTTGTAGACAGTATCGGCCGAGTAGACCACCTTGATGGGGCTCTTTTCGGGCCCCTCTTTCGATTCATCAAGGAAGGAGACACCCATCGTCGGGATGCCGTGGATAGCCGGGAAGGTGGAAACCGTCAGCGAACCCTCCCGCAGAGCTTCCGTCTCTTTTTCGTCCAACGGCTGCTCCCGGAATTCGATGGGGAACATGTTCGGTTTCGTCGTCAATTCAAACAGATCGAGCAGTCCCTGGACGATATTTCTCGCCCCCGCCGGACAATAGATAGGCAGCAATTTTTTTCGCCCGGCCAACCAGAGACTCTGAATCAGGGCCGGTAGCCCATAGGTGTGATCGGGGTGGCCGTGGGTGATCAGAATGGCGCCCAAGTCCTCCGGTCGAACGCCCGCCTTGACCAATTTGGGCCAGGGCGCGCCGCCGCAGTCGACCAGATAGGCGTCCCCCGCAGGAAGATACTGCGCCAGGAAAAAGGTGTTCTCCCGGTTGGGGTAACTCAACCCGTTCCCCGTTCCAAAAAAGGTGATGCGAAACATAGCAGACTCCTTTCAGGCGGCTTCGTCGTTGGCATTATGCATTTACGCATTTGGGCTTTACGGCATCGAGGATTACGACATCGCGGACATTTCAGGCATTCGGGCTTTTCGGGCATTGGTAGTCTTTCCATTTTCGTGAAAACTAGTGTCGTCTCCTGCTCTTGAAAAGAAGAGAAAGCGCGCTGAAACGGAAGAGAGATTGCCTTGGGGACAAGTTCCCGCTAGACTATGACCATAGCCTAGCAAAGAAACATCGAACGCCACCGGACAACGAAGGAAATGAACGCAACCGGCGACAACGGGAGGAATCAGCTTGCTGCTCGTTCTGGATATCGGCAATACGAATATCGTCTGCGCTGTCTTTGACGATGATGAACAAAGAGCCTTCTGGCGCCTGGCGACAGACCGCCGCAAAACGGTGGACGAATACCGCATCCTCATGCTGGAGGCCATGGAGGCCAAGCAGATCGCGACGGGGGACATTGACCGGGTTGCCATCTCCTCTGTCGTCCCCCCTGTCAACCCGATCCTGGTCAAGATGTTCCGCGACTACTGGGGCCTTCAACCCTTGCTCGTCCAACCGGGCATCAAAACAGGGCTGAACATCAAAATCGATGATCCCCGCGCGCTCGGTCCGGATCGGATCGTCAATGCCGTCGCCGCCTACCACATCTACGGCGGTCCAGTGATCATCGTCGATTTGGGAACGGCGACGACCGTCTGCGCCGTCAACGAAAAGGGGGACTTCCTCGGCGGGGTAATCTGCCCAGGCATCGGCATATCGGTGGAAGCGCTGGTGGCGCATGCGGCCAAACTGCCCCGCGTGGAGATTAACGAACCGGAGCAGGCCATCGGCAAAAACACCGTCGCCGGCATGCAGTCCGGGATCTACTACGGCTACGTGGGAATGGTGGACGGGCTGGTCCGCCGGTTTAAAAACGAAATGGGGGAATCTTCCGATTCCCCCGTCAAGGTCGTCGCTACTGGCGGCTTCGGTGAACTGATCGGCCGAGGCTGCGCCACCGTGGACCATATTCATCCCTCATTGACATTGGAGGGCCTGCGGTTACTCTATGAACGGAACCGGCCGGCGGCTTTATCGCGGCGCGCCAATACGCCACGGTAAACCTCCGAGTCACCCTTCGCCTGTGCCCTGATCCCGATCCGTTAAAACGTTAGCAGCCATAGATCGCCGCCTGCGGATCCGGGGCGAATCAAGCCGACAAAATGGTTGTCACTGTTGATCAAGCGAGCGCCCGCAGCAAAGGAAAAGACGGACGGGCTCTCGCTGCCCTTCGGGTACACCTTCAACATCGACTTCGGTTCATCCATGACGACCAACTGTCCCTCTGGTCCGACGGCCATCCGGTCGCGGTGCGCCGTCTCGGGCAGGCGGATGCTCTTCTCCAATTTCTTGCCGTTCCAAACCCACAGTTCCTGTACCTGGTGGCCCGTTCCCTGCCCCAGGTAGAGGTTGTTTTTGGCGTCCGTGCCGACGAGCAGGTAGTTGAGCGCCTGTCCCGCCGCCGGGGTGGTCAACTGGGTTCCCTTTATCCCCTGCACCAAAGGCTTGCTGGCGCTGTCTCCGCTCCAGAACTCGGCATAGACCTGCCCCTGCGCGGGGTTCACGCTGAGCCGCTCGACATTCGTTCCGGCGCGAAGGGCAATCCTCGCGGCGTCATGCTGGATGTCCACCCGGTAGAGTCCCGTCGTCTGGCGGGAGTCGCCCAGGGTCAGGTAGAGCAGGTTCGACTGGGTCGACACGACGGCCTCCTTGACCTCATCGGCGGCCGTCAACCCGCGAATGCGGGTGGAGAAGATCCGTTGCCCCCCGTCGGCGTTCAAGAAGGAAAACTCCAGTTGCTTGGAGGAAGGATTGCTGGGCAGGGGACGCTTGTCCACACGGTTCATCGAATCGGCCAACACCTGGTTGGCCGTTTTTCCTTTTGAGGAAGGTGCGGGCAGGGTCACCGGCGCCGCTGACTGCTCCGTGATCAGCAGGAGGCGGTTGCGGTCGTTCAGCCACTGCACCAGGGCCACCCGCTGGCCGGGAGGCATCTTTTCACTGTAAAAGGGCCGCTCCTCATCAATATCCCAGACGGTGAAACCGTCGCCGTCGTTCCAGACCAGGTACTCCCCCTTATGGGACAGGGAGAACTGCCGCGCCCGCTCCAGCGGCGCGTTCACCTTGACCTGCCGCCACTGGCTTTTTGCGGCCGGCACATGGTGATCATCGGGGTTGACGGCCTGAGCCGCCCAGTGTTCCAGCAACCAAAAGACGCCGCCTTGCAGGAGGACAGCCACGAGGACCATCGCGCCGATGGCTTTGATGGTTTTACGCATTCCTCATATTCCTCCCTTGGACTGCTTCGCAGGCAAGACGACGAAGCTTGTGGGGATGTAGCGGATACCGAATACGCTCGACGGCTGGTTGATCACCTTGCCGTTGTAGACCATCGTCGTCGAGGCGCCGCCGTCAAGGTTGCCGGCCGTCACGGCGCCGTATTTGATCAACAGGTCCTGCAGTTCCCGCAACGTAGCGCCGATGGAACCGATCTGGCGGCCGTCGATGACGACCATGATGATGGCGCCGTCGGCCCGCTGGCCGATGCCGGTCCGGGGCGCCACGCCCCAGCCGCCGTCGCCGGAGGTGATCGTCGGCTTGCCGTTGACGACGAGGGGCGGACCGAAAGTGACCACCTCGCCGATATCCATGCTGCGCAGTTCCCGCGCCGAATAGCGGCCCACGATCATCTGGCCCTTCTTGGTGATGCCGATGATGTTTTCTTTCTGATCCTCATCGATGACAGAGATGAACTGGCCCCGGCTGACGGTGACCCCGTCAGGATAGGCGCCGTTTCCCTGGCCGTTCGGGTCGATGAAGCCGCCGCCGTTGACAGCCGCCACCGCCCCTTCGCGCTGGGCCATCTCGGGAACGGTCTCCCCGGCTTCCCCCAGCTTCGACGAGACAGCCACTTTGATCCGCAGCGGGTCGTGGACGATCATCACCTTGCCGGTGAAGCGATATCCCTGGATATCCTCCACCTCAATGCGGTCAGAGCCCTTGTTGTTGGTGTTGGCCACCGTGAATCCGCTTAGCAGGGTCGTGCGGATGTCCTCTGCCTCCGACCGGCCCAGGATCTCCCTGATGCGTTCGTTCGATAAAAACCACTCGGCCACAAAACCGTGGCGCGACGTCATGATGGAACCGACCACCATCTGCCGCAACGATGGAACGGGACCGTAGAACACGAGCAACGGTCCCATGATCACGCCCACCATGAGATTGATGACGATGAAGAGGGCAGTATTTTTGAAAATTGATTTCAACCAGGTCCCCCCCGCAAATCACACAGGCTTTTCCACATCTAGATTATACGTTTCGCCGCTGGGACGGGCAATGGCAAAATTAGTACAGATCCACCCGCCGATCGGCAAAGACGGTCATCTTCCGGCGAACCCGCTCGACCTTGTCCCTGTCGATCTCCGCCCAGATCCAGCCTTCCTCCTCGCCGGCCTCGACGGCGAGGACTCCCCAGGGGTCGATGACCATGGAATGGCCGGCAAAAGCCACGCCTTGTTCATCCCTGCCGGTGCGGTTACAGGCGATGACATAGCACTGGTTTTCGATCGCCCGCGCCTGCAAGAGAATGCGCCAGTGGTCAAGGCGGGATAGGGGCCACTGGGCAGGAATGAAAAGGATCTCGCATCCCGCCAGCACGGTCTTGCGGATCCATTCCGGAAACCGCAGATCATAGCAGATCACAGCGCCGCAGGGAACCTCCCCGATGCCAAAGTTGCCGGCGGCGGAACCGGCGGACAGGTAGCGGTCCTCCCCCATCAGGCCGAAGAGGTGCGCTTTTTCATAGGAAAGGATCCGCTCCCCTTCCGGGGTATAGGCATAGAGGGTGTTGGCGTAACGTCCATCTACACCGACGGGGGAGGAACCGCCGACGATCGTCGCTCCCGTCTCCTTGGCCCAACCGGCGAGCAGGGCGCCGAATGGTTCGCCGTCATCAGCCAATGCGGCCAGGTTGACCAAATCATAACCTGTCGTCCACATCTCCGGAAGTACCAGCACATCTGGACACTGTTCTCGGGCCTCTGCCATATACCGCGTTACCGTCTCTACATTCGCCTTTCGATCGCCGCTGCGTACGTTGAACTGTAAAAGTCCGACTTTCAAGTGGCTTCCTCCCAACTATTCACATTATCCACAGATTTATCAACAGTTTTTTCCAAATAATCTGGCGGTTGGCAGATAACCGAGAGATAGCATGACGAAAGACGCTATGATTTTACTTTTTTTGGAATTTATATGCCCTTTTACCCACCATTATACCATGACGGCACTTTTTATGCCGAGGTCGACGTTCCCGCTGTCCGCACAGGGTCTGCAGAAACCTTTCGGCGCGGGCTGGCGCCAACCAGCCACTCCCCTTTCGGCATCCTCCCAATCAGAACCGTCAATGCAAGCGCGCCAGCTACACAGCCGATAAACGTGAGGGTCATCGCGAGGGTCGGCGTCATGTTGTGCAGATAGGGCCGGATCACCCTGGCGCTCAAATCGAGGGTGAGGGCATGGGCCAGGTAAAGACCGTAGGAGTGGCGCCCCAGCAGGTGCAAAAACCGATTCAACGGATTTTCGGAGAGGCGCAGCCGCACGGCCAAACCGTAGGCCAACACAATCACACTGACCGAATAGAGGAACACAGACGGGCGCAGCGATGTGGCGATGTTGACATCCACAACAACGCCGGCGGGACCGGCTGTAATGCCCGCCACCAGTTGCCGGGTGACCCAGATAAAGAGAACCGCAAAAAGTGCGCCATTCCACCATAACACCTTGGTCGTCCACTGACGCCACCGGCTCACCGCCAATCCGGCCGCGCCGCCGAGGATGAAGTAGAAGAACCAAAAAAGGAATGTCCGGTCGCGATAATCACTGAAGAATTGCCAGGCTTTCGAGAGCGCCAGCGGTTCCCCTACATTCGGGATCACCGAGTAGGACAGCCAGGTCAGCGCAAGATAGCCCATCCCCAGCAGTCCCATCAGGGCGAAGAATCCAAAGCCGGAACGGGCGGCCCCTTCTCCAATGGAGCGGAATCCCCATCGGAAGAGGGGGTAGAACAGATAGAACTGAAAAATCATGACGACAAACCATAAGTGATAACTGCCTTCACCGGTGAGCAAATTTCTCGCCAAATCTCGCGCCCAAGCAACTGCAGATTCCGGGGGAGGCCCAGCATAAAAACTGTAAAAGACAGTCCAGGCAAGGTAGGGAAGCAGGATCTCCCCGATCCGGCGGCGGAGAAACCGGGGGTAGTCCAGTTGATCGTAGTAATTGTAAAAGACGACCATGCCAGTGATAAAGACAAAGGCCGGAACAGCGAGTTTTGCCAGGATAAAGAGCGCGGCGTAAGCCACGGCATCGCCCTTGGCCAGATCGGGCCGGTGAATAAATACGCCGAGCACATGCTGCAGCGCCACGCCGAGGAAGGCCACTCCCCGCAAAGCCTGAATTTCCTCAATTGCGCTTTTTTTCATCATATGTAAAACCTCTTATGGACAGAAAGGAGATTTTCGATTTCTCCTAGTATCTGTCGAAAAATGCCCAATACGATTAGTCTAGCACCGGCCTTTTTTTTCAACAAGAGGGTTCCATCGTGAGAGGCTCATCAAAAAAACGGGACCCCATTTTTAACGCTAGAGAATTCGAACTGCAACTGCATAGAAAAAAAGGAGCCGATCCATTTTAATCGGATCGGCTCCCCGGTGTCGCTGATTGTATCGCGGTAACAACGCCTATTGAATTAGGCCTTCATGGTGCCTTCTTTGACGAACTTGGCGTGCCAGGAAAGGGCTTTCTCAATGACATGGGGCGTGTGGCCGCCACGCTGGAGCGCCTCTTCGTAGTAGGCCAGCAGTTGGGGCTTGTACACGGGGTGGGCGCAGTTTTCGATAATCTTCAGCGCGCGCTCGCGGGGGCTGAGGCCGCGCAGGTCGGCCAGACCCTGCTCGGTGACGATGACATCAACGTCATGCTCCGTGTGGTCGCAGTGGGAGACCATGGGCACGATGCTGGAGATCTTGTCATCTTTGGCGGTGGACTTGGTGCAGAAGAAGGTCAGGCGGGCGTTGCGGGCGAAGTCGCCGGAACCGCCGATGCCGTTCATCATCTGGGTGCCCATGATGTGGGTCGAGTTGACGTTGCCGTAGATGTCGACCTCGATGGCCGTGTTGATGGCGATCAGGCCGAGGCGGCGGGCGATCTCGGGGTTGTTGGACAGTTCCTGGGGCCGCAGGACCAAGCGGTCACGGTACTTGTCCAGGTTTTCCAGCACCTCTTCATGCTTGGCCGGCGAGATGGTGAGGGAGCAGCCGGAAGCCATCTTGATCTTGCCGGCGTCCATCAGTTCAAAGACAGCGTCCTGGAGCACTTCCGAGTAGACTTCCAGGTCGGTGAAATCGGTGTCGAGGAAGCCGTAGAAGACGGCGTTGGCGACAGAGCCGACGCCGGACTGGAGGGGCGCCAGGTTGGGGCCCAGGCGGCCGGCTTCCACTTCTTGGCGCAGGAAATTGATTAGGTGGTTGGCCATGGTGGCCGTCTCTTCATCGGCCGGCGCCATGGCGGCGTTCACGTCAGCCTGGTTGGTGACGACGATGGCCTTGATCTTGTCGGGATCGACGGCGAGGGTGGTCGCGCCGATGCGATCGCCGGGGTGTTTCAAGGGAATGGGCTCGCGATCGCCATGGGGCGCCGGCATATAGAGGTCGTGGAGGCCTTCCAGGGCCAGCGGCTGGGCCAGGTTCAGTTCCACGATGATGGTGTGGGCCATGTGGGCGAAAATGGGGGTGTTGCCGACGGCGGTGCTGAGGACCAGGTGGCCTTCTTCCGTGATGGCGACTGCTTCGATAATCGCTACGTCAACGGGCGGCAGCGCGCCGGAGCGCAGGAATTCAGCCGTATGGGAGAGATGCTGGTCCATGTACTGGACCTTGCCGGCGTTGAGGTTCTTGCGCATCCCTTTGTCAGACTGATAGGGCAGGCGCATATTGACGATGCCGGCGTCAGACAGCAGGGTGTCCACTTTCGAGCTGATGGACGCGCCGGTGAAGAGATTGATTTTGAAAGGGTTGCCTTCCTTTTTTACGCGCTCAACCAGGGCGACAGGAACCGCCTTGGCGTCGCCGGCCGGCGTAAAACCGCTGAAACCGAGTGTCATGCCATCCTCGATCAGCATGGCCGCTTGTTCTGCAGACACAATCCGTTCTTTGAATGACTCGTTTCGCAAGCGTTCCGAGAGCATTACTCCGAACCCCCCACAAAAAATCGTAGTATGGTACAATGATCAGACCACTAGGACACCTTAACTGTAGCATAGGAGTTTGTGAATTTCAACACTTATTCCTCTTCTTGAAAATTGTCGAATAAATGCGAAAAGAAACGAAAAAAGTGTAAAATCCCTTTGCCATTTTAGCCGGACAACCTGGCAAGTTCAAGCACATTTAGAAAAGAAAGCAGCAAGTCCTTCGCATTATTTTTTTGCGTCGCCACGAGAATTTGAGTACAATAATAGCGATGCCCCCGAGGGAACTCGTTCCCCTTCGGCGAGGCGTAGATTTTTCATTGGGAAAGGGTGCGACGCATTGCGAGAGGGTAACCACTTTTCCAAGGAATTGGCGTTGTTCCAAAGCTCGCTGCCGGAACAGGGCATCACCCTCCGGCAAATCCTCGACCGTTTCGGTGAACAAGGTCTCTTGCTTCTGAGCGCTATCCTGACGATTCCCTTTTTGTTCCCAGTTTCCATTCCCGGAACCAGCACGCCCTTCGGACTCGTCATCGCGCTGGTTGGACTCGGCCTCATGACCCAGAAGACCCCCGCTTTCCCCGACAAGATTGTGGACCGTCCCATCTGCTCCAAAAAGTTGGGGGCGGCGTTGCACCGCGGCGTCAGTCTCTTTGAACGGATGGAACGGATCGTCCGACCCCGCTGCGCCGCTGTCACCCATGGGCGCCTGATTCTGCGCCTGAACGGGTTTTTGTTGTTCCTCTGCGCGCTGCTGCTGATGATCCCGCTCCCGCTTCCCTTTTCCAACGCCCTGCCGGCCTACGGCATCCTGCTGCTTTCGATGGGTTTGTTGGAGAAAGACGGTTACCTCGTCATCTCGGGCTACGTCATGACCGCTGTGGCGACCGTCTATATCTCCCTGATCGGGATCATGGGGACGATGGGCATGCAAAAAGTCCTTGACTTGGTAAGTTAGCCCGCCTTGTAACAAATATTTCTTGATTCCCCTATGCCGCCGGCACTTGATCAGGGAAAAATTATAGGATATACTATAACCGTCCAGAAAAACTGAATGGTTTGTTCAAAGGGGAGTAGCTTCCTGCTGGTCGGTCAACAACCGGTTGTAAAACCTGGCCGCCAGGGCGTAATTTCGCTAGCAAGACCTTTGATTCAAAGCGCAAACGCTTTGAGTCAAAGGTCTTTTTATATACCCGGCAATACCCCTAATAAACAAAAACCTTCTTGGAAAGGAGTGCCCCGCTTGGAACTACTTAGTCAACTCAGCGGCATCACGCTCAGCGACTTTTCCGACCCCGCCTTCTGGATGGCCGTCGGCAGCATCATCCTCATCGACCTGATCCTCAGCGGCGACAACGCCATCCTGATCGCCATGGCCTGCCGCAACCTTCCGCCGGAACTGCGAACGAAAGGCATCGTCTGGGGGACCGCCGGCGCCATCGGCCTGCGGATGATCCTCGGCGCCCTGATCATCTACCTCTTGAAGGTACCCTTCCTGCAAGCGGCCGGCGCGCTCCTGCTCATCTGGATCGCCGTCAAATTGTTGATCCAGGAGAACGACCACGGCGATGTGGCCGGTCCGGATCGCCTCTGGCAGGCCGTCAAGACGATCATCATCGCCGACGCCGTCATGTCCCTCGACAACGTTCTCGCTGTCGCCGGCGTCTCTCACGGAAAACCGGGCCTGCTCTGGTTTGGCCTGCTCGTCAGCATCCCCCTCGTCGTCTACGGCAGCCGCCTCTTCCTCACCCTGATCGACCGCTTCCCGCTGATCCTCTACGGCGGCTCCGGCATCCTGGCCTGGTCGGCCGGTAAAATGCTGATCCACGACCCCATGGTCTTTGCTTTCCTGAAAAATGCCGGTCTGTCGCCCTTTCTGCTGGAGGAAAAACTGATCGCCGCCGTTATCACGGCGTTGGTCCTGGGCCTTGGATGGCATCTCAATGAGCGCCAAAAGAAAAAAACGGCTCTAGAAAAAGCCTAGAGACCGTTTCCCAGCAGCTTGATGATCAACTGGGTCAATTCCTGTTCCTTGATCAACAACTCCACCAGCAGTTTATTCACCTCGTCGCTTTTGTCGACACCCTGGTGCAAGGCGGGAAAGAGAGAACTGAGTTCCGCCTTCGCCGTTTCCACCTGGGATTGCAACAGCTTCAACTTCTGCACCAGCGGATCGCCCAACAGCATTTGCCGGATCTCATCGAGGCTAAACCGTTGCTCCTGCATGGTACGGATGAAATGGATCCGCTCGACGGCGCTTTCATCGTAAAGGCGGTACTTCCCTTCAGACCGCTGGGCCGGCGCCAGCAGCCCCATGGCGGTGTAGTAATCGATGGTCCGCTTGTTCACATTGCACCGTTCGGCCAATTCGCCGATCTTCAGCAACGGGCCCTCCCCAAGAGAATCACCCCATCTCGCGCTACGTTTAGGTTGACCGCAAAAAGGCTATAATAACCATACAGTGTAACTGTACGGTTTGAAAAGCCGAGCCAATCGCTTTTGAGGCCGGAAAACCAGCGAATTTGCCCATTAGCGGCCTTTGCGTCCTGCTTCAGCCAATTGTAATCTTATGAAAAGAAAGTGTATTAAGGAGGAAATGAGGTTACCGTGAATAACTTCAAGGCCTGGGTGTTGATGGGGCTCATCTCCGGTTTGTTCGTCCTCATGGGTTCTTTCATCGGCGGAAGATCGGGCGCCCTGCTCTTCTTTCTCATCTCCCTGGCGATTAACTTCTTCAGCTTCTTCTACAGCGACAAGATCGCCATCAAGATGACCGGTTCCTACCCAGTCGGGCGCCATGAGGCGCCTGAACTCTACGAAATGGTGGAGCGCCTCTGCCGCAAGGCCGATATGCCGCTGCCCAAACTGTACATCCAACCGACAGAACAGCCGAACGCCTTCGCCACCGGGCGCAGCCCGAAACACGCCGCCGTCGCTGTGACGGAAGGCTTGCTCCGGGCGCTCAGTCGGGACGAGTTGGAGGGCGTCATCGCCCACGAACTGGCCCATATCAAAAACCGGGATGTGCTGGTCGGCACGATTGCCGCATCCATGGCGGGCGCGATCACCATGATCGCCGATATGCTGACCTTCGGCGCCATCTTCGGTTCCAGTGATGACGAAGAAGACGGCGGCGGCATCGGCGCCCTCGTCATGGCCTTCCTGGCCCCCATCGCGGCGATGATCATCCAGATGGCCATCTCGCGGCAGCGGGAGTACCTGGCTGACGAGACGGGCGCGCGCATCACCGGGAACCCGCAGGGCCTGGCAAACGCGCTGCTCCGGATCGAAGGTCTCTCCATGCGAATGATACCCATGGCGGTGAACCCCGCCGCCTCCCACATGTACATCGCCAATCCCTTGTCCGGGTCTTCCCTGGCCAGCCTCTTCAGCACCCACCCGCCGATTCCGGAGCGGGTGCGGAGGTTGTCGGAAGTAAAATATTAGTAAGACCCGCAAAGACCGTCTCAACTTTCTGAGGCGGTCTGTTTTTTGTATATCCCTCTTCCTTGTAAGACACTATAACGATATTGGATTCTCCGCTGTAAAGGGTACGTCTTGAATCGAAAGGATTTTTACCGATTTGTGTTGAAACGAGTAAAGTAGTTTTTGTTTATTAACAGTTCATCTTAACCTGCTATAGCATATATTAAACCCAGTCCAAAGAAAACGTCGACTTTTAAGAAACTAGTGTTTATTGACATTGAAATTTGAGGAGTGGTAGGGGTGCATATTAAAAATCTATCTTTCAGGAACTTTCGCGGCATTAGATATCTTAATCTTGACTTTGAGGAAAGAAAAAACATTTTATTTGTTGGTGAAAACGGTGCTGGCAAATCTACGATTTTGGATGGGGTTAACATTCTCCTATCCTGGTTAACTGCACGGATTAAGTCTCCAAATGGAAATGGACACAGTTTATCTCAATCCGATATTACCGTAGGGGAGAATAGTACACTTATACAGATTACCATAACATATAAGGAATTAGAAGCTACATGGAGTTTAGCCAGGACTAGATTTGGCCAAAAGAAAGAATTTTCATCGAATTTAACGGGGATTCGCACGATAGCACAAGCAATTCAAGAATCAATGAACTCCAATGATGAAGAGTCAATACCCGTTATTTGTCATTACGGTGTACATCGTGCGGTTTTTGACCCACCTTTACGAATTAGACAAAAGCATTCTTTTGATCAACTCGATATTTTTGATGAAGAACAATCCGAGTTTCGGTTATTTTTTGAATGGTTTAGAAATCGTGAGGATATTGAGAATGAAGAAAAATACGAAAATCTAATTTCATTTCTTAAATCAATAAACAGTGATAACATAAATTCTATTTTACATCAGCCTGAACTTATAGAATCCTACGATCTCCCACATTATCAAGATCACCAATTAAAAGCTGTAAGAACAGCAATTTATGCCTTTCTTCCGGGTTACACAGATTTAAGGATTAGACGTCGCCCCCAAATGCGTATGGTAATAAAAAAAGATGATAGTGAATTGGAAATATCTCAGCTGTCAGATGGAGAAAAGTGTTTAATCGCGATGATTGGTGACTTAGCGAGAAGACTTGCTATGGCAAATCCGATTTCAATAGATCCTCTAAAGAGAACAGGAATAGTTTTGATAGATGAAATAGATTTACATTTACATCCTAACTGGCAAAGAAGGGTACTTCCTTCACTGAAAAAAGCTTTTCCAAATATACTATTTATCTTAACTACGCATTCACCCCAAGTTTTAAGCGAGACGACTGATTCTCTTATCTTTTTATTAAGTAATACCGACTCCCATATCGAAGCTTCAATTCTACCTCCACTGTTCGGAAAAGACAGTAACAAGATTCTTGCAGATTTCATGAATTCCTCAGAAAGAAATATTGAGGTAAAAAGCAAAATTGAGCGTTTATATACCCTAATATCAGAAGGAGTATGGGAAGAAGTTACCCGTTTAAAAACCGAGCTTAAAAACATACTCGGGCCTGGCGATCCTGATCTGGTTTATGCAGAAGCTTTAGAACAACGGAAGAGGGTAATAAAGCGATGAGGCATATAAATAAGAACCCTGAACCTCCGGAGTTACACAGGTTCAGGCGTGCCAACCGAAGGGCGACCTATGAACATCTGCCTGACATGTTGAGAATCAACATTCGCAGTTGTTTGGTTCAGGAACAGTTATATAGTTGTTGTTATTGTGGAAACCACATAAACGAATCTAATGACTATAGCCACCTCGAACATTTTAAACCCCGTCATCATTTTCCTAATTTAAGCCTTGATTACAATAATATGTTGGCTTCGTGCAATAGTATGAATAGCTGTGGAAAAAAGAAGGACAGTTCGTATGATTCACAATTAATTTCTCCTTTAGATCCATTATGCAGCTTACATTTCTTATATACACCAGAAGGAGAGGTCAAGCCTAATCCCAACCACAACCCCGACAGCGCGAGGATTACGATTGAAATGTTAAATCTAGATTGTGATCGACTAAGGGGTCTCAGAAGAAGAGCTATGCAAGGAATCGGGTTGGGCCTATGTGACCTTAGTGCTGATGAAGTAGAACAACTCTTACATAGTTTTGAAAAACCATCGTCTGCTCAACTTCCCGCTTTTTCAACAGCAATCGTTTCTGCTTTGAAACAAGTACTTCATGAACTTGAAGGCTAACATAAATTTATTACAACTATAAGTCATTAGAATGTATCTAAACGCCTTTGGGTTACCCCCTACATGCTGTTATTAGGTAATAGGAGTGTAAATTCCAAGCCTGAAAATGAAATTTTAAAAATAAACCATCTTCAGTTAACCTAGCACTCACTATACCCGCAAACATGACACTTGGCACACCCCTCTTCGCGCACCAGCGCCACGGCGCCGCAGTGGGGGCAGACATCGGCTTGAAAGGGGATGCGAGAGGCGTCGGGGCGGCTCGTCTCAGCTAGGTAACGCCGCAAGGCCAGGGCGACTGCATCTGGTAAGGAGGACACCCGGTCCGGCCCGAAGCCGGTTGAGGTGCGGCCGGTGATCCCCTGCAACTGTTCCAGCGCCAGCGAGAGCCGGTCCAGTTTAGGCACGTCGCAGCGTGTCCGCAGATAGAGCGACAAGGTGCGGCCAAGGGCTTCCGCCATGGCGTTCAGATCGGTGCCGCCCTTACCCTGGATGACGAGCACCTCATGGGGCTCCCCGTCCACCTCGTTAACGGTGACCCGCGTCGTCCCTAGGTGGCTTTTGATCCGGTAAGTCTTCCCCGTCACCCGCTCGGGCACGTCTTCGACGACCGGGCCGCTATAGACCCATCTCCCTTCCGTATCTTCCGGGCCGACCGTCCCCCGCCCCGGCTCCCCGGCTTCCCGCCAGGCGCCGGCCTCCACCTTGGCCAGAACACCCTCGCGGCTGCCGTCGCGGAAGTAGGTCACACCCTTGCAGCCCTCCCGGTAGGCGAGCAGGAAGACCTGTTCCGTGTCTTCGACGCTGTGGTGGTGGGGGGCGTTGACCGTCTTGGAGATGGAGGCGTCCACATGGACCTGGATCGCTGCCTGGACGCGGATATGTTCTTCCGGCGTCAGTTCGCCGGCGGTGACGAACCAGGGCGGCAGTTCCCTACCGGGATGTTCTTTCATCCACGCTTCCGCCAAGGGATGCCAGAGGTGGTGTTCGCCCAGCCGGTCCCGCCGGCGGTAGCGGAAGGCGAAGACCGGTTCGATCCCCGAACTGGCCCGCGCCATGAGGGAGGTCGTCCCTGTCGGCGCCTGGGTGAGCAGCGTAGCGTTGCGGATGCCCCACCGGCTGATGGCGTCCCGCAGTTCCTCGGGAAAATCCTGAACGAAGAGGGAGCGGAGAAACCCCTCCCGTTCAAACAGCGGAAAAGCGCCCCGCTCGCGGGCGATCTCGACAGAAGCGGCATAGGCGGCCAACTTGATCCGCCTGCACAAGTCATCGATGAAGGCCAAGCTCTCCGGGCTGCCGTAGCGCAGGCGCAGCAGGATCAAGGTGTCGGCCAGTCCCATCGTGCCCAGACCGATGCGCCGCGTCCCTTTCTGCTGCTGCTCATTTTCCGAGAAAAAGTAATAGCCGCAGTCGATGACGTTATCGAGAAAGCGCACGGCGATCCGAGCGGTCGCTTCAAGGGCATCAAAGTCGAAGCGGCGCGACTCCCCTTCGCCGGTAACAAAGGCGGCCAGGTTGATCGAACCTAGGTTGCAGACCCCCCAGGGTGGCAGGCCCTCCTCGCCGCAGGGGTTGACGGCGACGATCCGCTCGCAGTAGGCCGTGTTGGATAGGCGGTTGTACCGTTCCAAGAAGACGACGCCCGGTTCGCCAGAAGCGTGGGCGCCGGAGATGATCGCCTGCCAGATTTCCCTGGCCGGGATGCGGCGGTAGACGATGACACCCTTTCCCTGCTCTTTCCAGGCAGCCAGGTTGCCGTCCCAGAGCTGGTTGTAGTCCCGATCGTCCGTATCGGGAAAAACAAGCTCCCACAGCCGATCCTCCTGCACGGCCTCCATGAAGGCATCGGAAAGGGCCACCGACAGGTTGGCCTTGGTCAGTTCCCCGGGGCGCCGGCTCTTGTAGGTGATAAAATCGACGATATCGGGGTGCCAGTCGTCGAGCATCAGCATCAGGGCGCCCTGGCGGCTGCCCCCCTGTTCGACAGAGGCGGTGGCCGTCGAAAAGACGCAAGCCCAGGAGAGGGGGCCCGAAGAAGTCCCCATCACCCCTTTGACCATGGCGCCGCTCGGCCGCAAGGACGACAGATTGATGCCGACGCCGCCGCCGCGGCTCATGATCTCCACCATCTCCGTGACGCGCTGCATGATGCCGGATCGGCTGTCCTTCGGATGGGGCAGCACATAGCAGTTAAAAAAGGTCACCTTCTGTTCCGTGCCGGCTGCCGCCAGGATGCGCCCGCCCGGCACGAACCGGAAGGAGCGGAGCGTTTTGAGAAACTTCTCCTGCCAGTAGGCTAGCCCCGCTTCTCCCTCCACGGCGGCGATGGCAGCGGCGACACGTTCCCACATGGCCTCCGGCGTCACTTCAGCAAGCCCGATCAGGCTACGAAGTTCCATCTCTTCCGGCGTTTCGGCAAAAGCGCCTTCCACGCCCGACCATACCTGCGTCGGTTCCACCCATCGAAGCGGCAGGACCGTTGCCAAGCCGTCCTGGATGGCGAGCACCCGCACCGGCATGCCGTATTGTTCAGAGGCATGATCGATGACGAGGGCGATGTTCCCCTCTGTCACGGGACCCTTGCGGGCGTAACGGTCCCAAAAGACCTTCATCTGGTGCAGCAGCATGGCGGCAACTCCTTTCAGCGGCGTCCCCGGGCCGCCCGGGATTTGTAAAAGCGGGCTACAGAAGAGACGATAGCCAACCCGGCGGCGATAGCGACGGCGATCAGGCCCGCCTGAGTGGCCAGCGCGATCCCCCGGGTGTATTCTCCCTGTAATAGGACGCGCATCGATTCATATATGGTCAGGCCGGGAACGAGGGGGATAAAACTGGCGACCACGTAGACGATGACGGGCATCTTCTGCCACCGCGCCAGCGCCTCGGCCAGCACTGCGATGGCGACAGCGCCAAGAAAGGACCCCATGACGGGAGACTGGCCCTGGGCGTTGACGCCGAGGTAGATCAACCGGCCGACAACGCCGAGGATCCCGGCGGGGAGCAACGTGCGGGCCGGCAGCTGCTGGAGCACCCCGAAGGCGGCCGTCACGATAAAGGACAGGATGAGATCGATCAAGAGGGCCATCAGAAACCGCCTCCCCAGAAGGCCAGCACGAAGCCGCTGCCGCCGGCCAGCGCCCCAGCCACGAGTAGCGCGTCGAGCCCCCGCACCGCCCCGGAGACCAGGTCACCGGCGATCAGGTCGCGGACGGCATTGGTGAAGGTCACACCCGGCACCAGCAGGTAGAGGGTGCCCAGGATGACTTTGTCGGGATGCAACAGCCCGGCTTGTCCGCCAGCCAGGCGGACCGCCTCTGAGAGCAGCAAGGCGATCACGGCGGCAATGGCGCCGCCGGCAAATTCCTTGATAAAGTGGGTCGTCTGCAAGACCGTCAACCGGTCCAACAGACGCATGGTGACGGCGCCGACGAGGGCAGCCGGAAAGAGGTCGGCGAGAGCTCCCCCGAGCAGCAACGTCGCCGCAGCGGCGCCGACGCCCGACGCCAACAAGGTGCGCCCATGGTTGTGGGTTACCTCGCGACGGATGGCCGCCAGTTCCTGCATCCCTTCGTCCACCGCCATCCGCCCGGCGGCGAAACGGCGGGAGAAGTCGTTGACCCCGGCGATCTTGTTGAGGTCGATCGTCCTTTGGGGAATTCGCCGTACCAGCGACAGGGGCTGATCACCGCCTGCGCCATCGACAGACAGAAAAATACCCGTCGGGGTGACAAAGGCTTCAGCGCCGGACAATCCCCCGGCCTGGCAGATCCGCCGGATCGTGTCCTCGACACGATAGGTCTCCCCACCGTTGACAAGCATGATTTCCCCAGCATCCATGGCCAGGCGGAGCACATCATGACGTTCCATCTTCTCCCTCCAGGTTTTATTGTACCCTCCCGGACAAAGAAATGCCAAGTGCGCAAACCGCCCGGCGGTTTTTAGCCCTTGGCATTTTTCAAACGATTTTTTTCATAACTGTCCGACTGAATCCTATTCATCCTGTTGCTGCCTGTACTTTGCCAATTCCAACTTGACCGTGGCTTGGCAGGTGAGCCAGCGTTCGTGAAAACCGAGCAGCCACTGGTTGTACTGGGAGCGGCTGTGTTCCCATTGCTGATAGATGATCGTCGACGCCTCCTGAAAGGCCTGACCCCGTTCGAACTCCATGTTCTTGCTTGCCTTTTTGGCCATATCCTGCATGGCGTCGACCATCTTGCTGATGCAGCGTTCCATACGCTCATAGTGTTCTCGCAGGGTGTTGTTCTCCCGCTTCGTCCAGAGGTAGAGGGCCTGGTAAAAATCCCTGTGGCGGCGACGGTTTTCGAGGATCGTCCCTTGGCTGTCATCGTTGCTGTCAGACATGTTGATAGCCAGGAAGGGATCCGAGGGCGTCAGCAACACCCCGTCAGACTCCATCATGGGGCCCAACTGGGCGATGAAGACCTGCCAGCGACGCTCCTGGGACAGCAGCCATTGCTGGTAAGCCTGCTTCGGTTTTTCCCAGCGGGCATACACCTCCAGCAGTCCGTCCTGAAAAGCCCGCGCCCGCGATATCTCCCCGGTGGACCGGGCGTTGTCGTATTGGCTCTTGAACTGGTCGATCACCTGCAGCAGGCAATCGTCCATGGTCTTATACAGCGCAGCCAGGGAGGCGTTATCCTGTTGCAGCCAGTCGTAGAGACCGGACAGGACGATGGCCTCTTCCTCGATCTTGCGGCGGGTCTTTTCGACAGCGAGGTTGGTCCGTTCCTGCTGCCGTCGGAGAAAGTCGGTCAACTCCTCCTGGCGGATCCGGTAGTCGCCCGATCCATCAAGGTCGACCGCCGCCAGATCGCCTGCCAGGACCCAGGCCATCACCCGCTCGCGGGGAACCTTCAAATGATCCGATACGTCGGCAAGCGTCTTCCATTCACCTTTTTGGTTCTCGTCGTCCATCGCCGGTCACAGCCGTTACATCCAGTGCCGGGGGAGCATCAGCGTCTGGCCTGCCCGCAGGGTGTCATCGGTGGAGAGCTTGTTGACGCTGCGCACCACCTCTTCCGGGATACGGTTGCGGCGAGCGATGCTGCTGACGGTGTCGCCGGCGCCGACGACAACGAATCGCCAACCGCCGTCCTTACGATTCCCTTTTGCATCGGACTTTTCGGTCATTGGGTTTTTTGCCGCCGCTGCCGTCTTGTGCAGATCATCGCCGGGACGCTGGATCCGGCGAATGTCACGAGGCTTTGACTCACGTAACGACATCTCCGGCGCGGGATTGACAGCAGCGGGGATGTTGGGAAGCGGGCGGGCCAGGCGGCGCACCGCAGGAATCGGCTGGGGCTCTTCCTTGGGACCGATCTTTTTCCCCGGCGCCCCATCGCCCGCCCCCAGCCGGTCTCGGAAGCGTGAGGTGATGCGCGGTGTTCCCGGCAGGGATGTCTTTATGGAAAGAGGTTGTGTTATCGGCGGTTCTGCTGGCGTATCCTGAGCGAGTTCAGGGAGGATATCCATCAAGTCCCCAGCGAGAGGAGCGGAAGAGGTCGACGTATCCACTTCTGATTTGATGAACTCGGTCTCGACTTCCTCGACTTCGAACAGTGGGTCTACCTTCTCTACGAGGACCGGAGTCACCGGTCCTGCTGAGACGAGCAGCGCCTCAGCCTCCGCCGTGGAGTCCGTTGCTTCCATTTCCTCCGTAACAGCCGTCCCGGCCTCCTCAGTGATGGACAGCATTTCCGCTTCTGCCTCGACAGGCGTCAGATCCGCTTCCACCGCGATAGACGCTGTCTGAGCCTCTGCCACGATGTCTCGCGCTGCTTCGACCTCATCAAAGGACCTCGCCGGCGTCTCTTCCCACAATGAAGCCGGTTCGCTTTCCTCTTTCGTACCCTCGCTCATCGCGGTTGCCAGCGAGGGATCGGGGTATAGAAACCCTTCCCCGTATTGGGCCGTATAAAGGGTGCTGTCAAGGTAGTCGGCAAATCCTCCGATCAGTTCAGTCGAGTCGCCCTGATCGGAACCCTCTGTTTCCCTTTCCATCGTGATGGCTAACCCTTCGTCCTGGGCAGCGGCCGTTTGATCATGAAAATCCTGAGGTGAGTCAGCCTCCGGCAAGGGATATTCGGACACACCGTCAAAACCGGGCGGCGCCGGGTATTCGGTCCATTCCCTGTGACCGGGGTCTGCCTGGAACTCCCGTTCATGTTCCGCCGGATCATAGCCGATATCCCCAAAGCTCTGCAACGGGATAGGGCTTAACTCAGGAATGGGCGCGCCTCCCAACATCTCCTCCATATGATGGGGCCAGAGCGCTTGGGTGCCTGATAGAGGCCCGAAAGGTTCTGATTGATCCAACGTAACTGTCGCTTCCTGCAATGCGGAGTCCACCTCATCGTGAGCCAAACTCATGCCATCTGACACTACGCCGGCTGCAAACACATCGTCTGTGTCTCCCTCGCCCACAACGTCATCGTGTACAGTTCCGTCGTTAACAGTCCCATTGGCAACGGCCCCGTAGCCAATAGCCATATTGCCAACAGCGACGCCGCCCTCCCTTGCAACCCCATGGATGGCTGACTCCGTGTCGCTCGTCGCAGCGATCTCTTCTTTCGCCTGAGCATCCGGTTCCAGATCAGCGCTTCGTCCCAAGGGGATCGGCTCAATCGCCCCGAATCCGCTCTGAAGACCCTCCTCTTCCGCCGGCACTTCTCCGAAAGCAAGTTCGGCCTCTGCTCCCGGCGACTGCGACAGAGGCAGCCAAGCCGGCCCGTAGATGGCCCAGCTCGATCCGTTGAGGGTCAGACGGGGCTCCCCAAGCCAGAGGATCCCGTCGCTGAAGGTCGTCACTTTTTCCAAAATCCCCATCGGATCCCCTTCATCAGAAAGATAGGCCAGTTGGGTGCGAAGCTCTGTGGTCGCCTCCCTATCGCCGTGGTCGGCTCGCCAAGCGATGGCGACAACCCTTGCCTCTTCAGGAAGCCCTTCCCCTTCGATCCGGACCGTCTGTTCCATCCAGCGGATGTTGCGGCTGCTGGGAACCTCTTCGGTCACCAGACCCACCGAAAGGAGCAGGTCAACCTTGAGCCGCTCCTCGCTCCAATAAGGATGGATGTAGAGAATAGACAGGGCGGAAGCCTCCTGCAACCGGTAGGTGTCTCCATCATCACCCTTGTGCTCGTCCTCCGGACCCGGCATCTGGACCACCAGTATCTGCTCCTGACGAAACATTTTCGGCCCCGGCGGAATTTCCTGCTCGATCAGGGACAAGCTCTCCGGGCAGTCGCCTGACCTTTCTCCCTTGCCATTGCAGGCGCTTCGGCAGCCTGCGCCTGCGTCGCTTCCGCGGCCGGCACCCTCCTCGGCAGGCTCCATGATGGCGCGCACCTGGAGGCGGATGTTGGCCCGCACCTCATCGTCCATTCGCGTCACATGAAGGAGTTCCATTTCCGCGTCGACGCTTCCAACCTGCTCCCGGTCCCGGTCCGGGCATCCGAGATCGAGGGAGATAAGATATAGCTCAACGCCCGATTGTCCCCATTCCCCATTTCCGGAACCGTTGATCCTCTCCAGGGTCAATGTTGTTCCCTCCCAACCTTCGTCTTCCGGCGACAATCACTTAGACCAGGCGCGCGAACACCTCCCCGGTGGACAACGCGGCCTGGCGCCAACTGAAACAGGCCGCCCGGCGCAAACCCCGCTCCCCCAGTTCTGCCGCCAACGCCGGGTCAGTCAACAGCGCAAACAGGAGTTCCTCCAATTGACCGGCCCGAACCGGTGAAAACAGCAAAGCGCCGTCACCGGCGACCTCTGGCAGCGATGCCACGTTGGCCACCAGCGTCGGTGTTCCACAGGCCATGGCCTCCACCGGCGGAAGCCCGAACCCCTCATATAGGGAAGGGTAGACGAATACGCTTGCCCCGTTGTAAATCCAGGGCAGATCGTCCACCCCTACAAAACCGATAAAATGAACGTGCTCCTGCAACCCCCGGCTTGTGACCATGATCTCGATATCGTTGAACTCCTTCGACTGTTTCCCAGGCAGGACAAGACAGTAATCCTCCGGCAGTTGGCGACGGACCTGATGAAAAGCGTGGATCAGGAGCCGCAGGTTTTTGCGGGGTGAAAAACCGCCCACATAGAGGACATAAGGGCGAGAGACGCCGTATTTTTCCTGCATAAACGCCCGCGCACGCGCTTTATCAAGAGGTCGGTAGATGGGTTCGGCCGCCTCATAGATGACGGTGATCTTTTCTTCAGGCACCCCGGCGATCTGCATCAGGTCGCAGGCGGTGCAGCGAGAGGGGGCGATGATGTGGTCGACCCTTTCCAAGATGCGCGGCATTTCTTCGAGAAAAATCTTCAAATACCCCCTGCCGACCGTCTCAGGGCAGATGTAAGGAATCAGATCGTGAATGGTGACGACCAGCTTGCAGACCTTGCTTGCCGGTAAGCCGATGCCGTTTTGCGGCACATGATAGAGATCGATTTTTTCTCGCTGGATGGCCTGGGGAATGTGCACCTCCTCCCAAAAACGCTCCCGGTTTTGCTCGACGAGGCGAAAAACCTCCTCCTGGGTGATGTGAAGTTGTCGATACTCTTCACCGGGCCAAAATAGCCGCAGCCGCTCCGGCGCAGCGGCGTCATACAAGTCGTAAAGATGCCGGCACAACTGGTAGGTGTATGTTCCGATTCCCGTTCCCCGGTACCAGACGGCGGCACGGGCGTCGATTCCGATTCTCACGCTCCACCTCCCCGCCTGCGCTTCGGCCACGGCTCCCTGTCAGCAAAGGGCATCCCCTGTTCATGGTCGGCTCCCATCTCGCCCTGCCCAAAAGCGCTTGTTTCCTTTCGCCTCAAAGACGCCCGGGAAAGTCATTTAAAAAGCGACGTCTTTGCTTTTGGTGGTTCAGGAAGCGCTTCAGCCGCTTGATATGGTATTCCGGCGGCTGAGCGAGAGACTCAAAGTAGTAGGCGTAGACGTACTGCCAGAAATCGTTTGGAAAGGATAAAAAGGCCACCAACACCTCCCGCTCAGCCTGGGAAAGGGGATAAGCGTCATGATAGGCGGAGAGGAGATTGACCCCCTTCTCGACAGACCAGCGATCCCGTTTCAAGGCCCGGATCAACAAGCTGCCGACGTCGTGGAGCCGCGTATCCATCACGGCGTGATCGAAGTCGAGAAAAAAGATCTGTCCCTCGTCGTCGATGATCACGTTATGGTGAGCCAGGTCATGGTGACAAAGCCCGCCTCCCGCTGCCTCCCTTTCCATCAGCATGCTGTAGGCGGAATGGTCGAGCAGGGCGCAAGCCTCGCGGGCCTCCGCCAACAGGGTGTCCGCATGGGTGAGAAAGAGCCGGTCAAACTCAGTCGAATCATTTGGCTCCTCGCCCCCTGCGTGCACCCGCTGTTCCATCCTTTCCACAGCAACCCGCCGGCAGGCCTCCAACTGGGCCGTCTTTGTCGCGATAATCTGAGGCCACCGCTGCCAGAGACAGCGACCGGCGAACTCGGAGGCGATAAATCCTCGTCCGGCGTAGTGAAACTCCGCTACTGCCGCCGCCGTCGCCGCCAGATCGCGCCAGCGGTCAAAATCGCACTCGCGCCCTTCGACCCAGGCCGAACAGAGCCAATGCTCGCTTCCCACGCTCAAGCAGAGGGCGCCCTGCGGTGTCAGCCGGATAGGGGAAAAGCGCCGGAACCCCCGCGCGGCCAGATGATGCTGCGCCCGAAAGATGAACTGCAGGTCCTCCACAGCATGGGGGAATCTCTTTAAGACCCACACGCCTCCGGTGTCCTCGATCCGATAGGCGCCACGCACCGGTTCGATGCGCCGGGGGCGCATCCGGTAGGCCAGCAGCACCCGCGGGTCGATTCCCATGATTCCATAGACGGTCTTCACTTCCCCGCTACCCCCGTTCCACCGGAAGGGCGGAACGGGGGTTCTCGGCCGCCGTCGACCTGCGTCCATGAAAGAGGCGGGCCGGCCCGTCGTTTTCATCGAGTACGGCAATCAATGAAAAGGGTTGCTGCATGGGAAAACTCTTCAGGCGGCGTGTCCGGAAGGGTGGTCCTAGTTCAGGTTCCCAGGCCGCCAGCAAGTGCCCGTCGACGATCCGCCCTAGGTGGACCAATTTTTCCCGGAGCGCTTCCGAGCAGGGAGACAGGAGGAGGCGAAGCCGGCCTTTCGGCCATCCTTCACCCGGAAGCAGTGTGATCTGAACCTCCCCCGGACCTGTCTCGCGAAAAAAAGCTTTCCCGGCCCCTGCGCTACCGTCCAGGGGAAACAGGAGCAAGAGGGTCATCTTCGCCATTACACCCCTCCTCCCGCAGCGCCGTCCCTCCGGCATAACGTGCCTTCCGGGAGAGATGTCCCCTCCGGCAGAGATGTCCCCCCGGCAGAGGCGTCTTCTCCGGCAGTGTCGCCTCTCTTTACACAGTGACGGGGGTAAAAAAGGCCACACTGCCTTTCTGATACATACGCCCGGCGCCTTTCCCCTATGACTCAACCCTTCAACAAGGCCGCATCTAGGCAAAAAAACCGGACAAGAAAAAGCGAAGGCTCGGCGCCTCCGCTTCTCCATCATCTTTTTTCCTTTGTGAACCCCTAACTTCCCAAGAAGTGCATTCCGAAGCCTTACTTCCCGAGGCTCTCCACATTTTTTCCGGCGTCCGGCACGAAGAGCGGCTCGCCGTATTTATCGACGCCGAAGTTTTTGATCATCTCCTGGCTTTCGGCAGAAAGCAGGAAATCGCTGAAGGCTTTGGCGCCGTCCTTATTCACCTTGGGAAATTTCTCGGCATTAACTTCCATGACATGGTAGATATTGAGGAGCGCCGGCTCCTTCTCCAGGACGATGGCCAGTTTCAGGTTCTTCTTCTGCGCCAGGTAAGTGGCCCGGTCCGTCAGGGTGTATCCTTGTTTCTCCGAAGCCACGTTCAGCGTCTGTCCCATCCCTGCGCCGGTCTCCTGGTACCAGGCGTTGCCTGCCGGGGTGAGAGCCGCTTTCTGCCAGAAGGATTTCTCCATCTTATGAGTTCCCGAGTCGTCGCCGCGAGAGACAAAGAGTTTCCCGGCGCCGGCGATCTTCTTCAGCGCTTCCACCGTCGAACCGAGCCCTTTGACACCGGCAGGATCGTCAGACGGACCGACAAGGATGAAGTCATTGTGCATGACCAGTTTGCGGTTGACGGCGGCGCCCTTCTCGACGACCTTCTTCTCGGCGTCAGGGGCGTGGACGAGGAGCACATCGGCCTCCCCTTTTTCGCCGTAGGCGAGAGCCTGTCCGGTCCCGACGGAGAGGGGCTTCACCTTGTATCCCGTCTTTTTCTCAAAGGCCGGAATAATCACATCGAGAAGTCCGCTGTCCATGGTGCTCGTCGTCGTAGCCAGGATCAGATCGGGCTGAGCAGGCGCCGGCGTGTTCTGCGACTGACCGGGCTGCGCCGACTGTCCACCCGGTTTGGGCGCAGTCCCACAGGCGGTGAGGATCAGTGAAAAGACGAGGAACAGGACGAGGGCCATTGTCTTTGAGGCAGTCTTACGAAGCAATCCGATGACCTCCTTATATATGTTTGATTTTAATACGACCGGCTTAACGCCAGGAACGCATCCTACAGATACAGCCAACTGGCAGGATCGGCCCATCGATCCATCGTTTTTATCTATGTAAAAAAAAGCATGTCTTGGGCACAAGGGTGTGCAACCCTTTGTGCCGGCAAGTTATGCGCAACGGCCTTTTACTCCCCTTCGCGCAGACAGAGGAGAAAGGTCCCCTCTCCGCCGGCTGCCGCAGGCAGACGGAATCTTCCTTCCGGTGTGGCCACCTCCACCATCTCGCCGGTGCGAGCCACCACCCGGCCCAGCAGGATGCGCCGCTTGCCGACAAAGTCAGCCACCTCGCTGTTGGCGGGCCGCGCCAGCAGTTCCTCCGGCGTCCCGTCCTGGACGACCCGCCCGGCAGACAGCATCACCGCCCGGTCAGCCAGCAGGAAGACCTCTTCCATCACATGGGTGACGACGACAGCGGTGATCCCCTCTTCCTTGATCACGGCGCGCAGTTCCCGGCAGAGGGCTTCCCGCGTCGGCGGGTCGAGGGAGGCGAAGGGTTCGTCCAACAAAAACAGTTCCGGACCGCAGGCTAACGCTCTGGCCAAGGCCACCCGCTGGGCCTCGCCGCCGGAGAGATGGCGCGCCTGCCGCTCCAGGAGTGGTTCTACGCCGAAACGTGCGGCCCAGCGGCGAACAATCGGGTCGATCTCCGACCGCCGGAACTTGCGGATGCGCAACCCTGCAGCGATGTTTTCGTAGACCGTTGTCTGAAAAAGGCAGGGGCTTTGAAAGACCATGGCCATCTGCCGCCGGAGCGCCAGCAGATCGCGCCCGCCGAGCGATTGCCCACGGAAGCAGACCGTGCCGGCTGTCGGCTTTTCCAGCCCGTGCAGGACTTTCAGCAAGGTGCTCTTGCCGGCGCCGTTGGGACCGATAATGGCCGTGATCTCGCCGTCGCGAAAATGCAGTTTATCGATTTGCAGCAGGCTGCGGCGGCTTTTGACCACCTCGACCTTTTCCAAGGCGGCGCAGATCTCCGGGTTCATCCCATTCGCCTCCCCTGTTGAATGACCGTCAGCACCAAGGTTACACCATAGGCAAGAGCGAGCAAAATCAGACTGAGCGCGATGGCCACATCGAGGTTGCCCTTCGAGACCTCCATCACCGTCGCCGTCGTCAAGACCCGAGTCAACCCTTTCACATTGCCGCCTACCATCATAGAGGCGCCCACTTCGGAGACGACGCCGCCGAAGCCGGCGATGACTGCCGCTAGGATCGACAGCCGCGCCTCCTGGATCAAACGCCAGTAAACCTGCCACCGCGTCGCGCCGAGGGAAAGGATCTGCAGGCGCAGGTTCGGATCCAACTGTTCGATGGCAGCAAAGGTGAGGCCCATGACGATAGGCGAGGCGATCACCGCCTGGGCGATGATCATGGCCGCCGGCGTGTAGAGCAGGCCCAGCAACCCCAAGGGGCCGCTGCGCCAGAGCATGATCGTCACGAAAAGGCCCACCACGACGGGAGGCAGCCCCATGCCGGTGTTGACAAGGCTGACGACGACCGCCTTGCCCGGAAAGCGGGATTGGGCCAGCAAAACGCCGAGGGGTACACCGATGAGCACGCTGATCAGCGTGGCCAACCCGGAAACACGCAATGTCAACAAGGTGACCGCCCAGACCTCGGGATCGCCCTGAATCAGAAGCCGGATCGCTTGTCCAACGCCCTCGATGATCAGATCCACAGGCCCACCTCTGCTTTGCGAAGCATATATTATTCATTCTCCGCACGTTGAGAAAATCCTCCCATGACGTTTCTATTGTGATCACAGAGAGAGAAAATGTCTAGACCAGACAGGCTAGATAAAAAGCAAGCCCCGTCGACTGATTCGGCGGGGCTTATGCTTGACAGCGGTCTTAATCAGATGGGATTGCATGCTGAATATCGTCTGTTTTGGGATGAAGCGGGACAGGCGAGGGAGCTTTTGGGGGGAGCGACTCGATTAACCCGCGCAGGTGTTTGTGAAAGAGGTCCTCGACGGACGCCTGGGATGCCCGGTTGAACTCCTGGAACTGCCGCAGCAGCGCCCTTCCTGTTTCGGTGAGGGCCGCGCCATGCTCCCGGTGGCCGGGAAAGCGTTCAACCAGTTTTAGCCCGAGCCGCCCTTCCGTCGTCGTCACCTTGCCCCAGGCGGCGCGGTAGGACATGCCCATCCGGGCCGCCGCCTGGCTGATCGACCCTGTTTCTTCGATAGCCTCCAACAGGCGCATGCGCCCCTGGCTGAAGACCACCTCTCCCCGGACTTCGACCCAGATCTTGCAGTTCACTTTCGTCTCAAGTTGTTCCGGCGCAGTCATAACATCCTTCGCTTCCATGGCGTCGACTCCCATCAGAACCCCCGTCGACTGGGATTCCTGTGTCCACTATTCTGTCCGGAAGCGCCTATTTCCTGCCGGAAAGTATCAGATGGGCAGCGCCAGTTCCGCCTGGGCAGCCAGCCGGTATGCGGCCGCATAGGCGCGGTTGCACGTTTCGATCGTGCGGCGCGTCCGCCGGAACCCCTGGTCCTGGAGCTTGCGATCCGGGATGAGCTCGATCGTGTTGGCCGGCTCTGTCCGGATTTTGCCTTCCAGGTGTTCAAAAAGGTCAAAGGGGATGATCAGACAGCCCAGAAGGATACGCCAGTCCGCTTCGGTCAGTTTTTCCACGGACTCATACCCTTCGACGACGTAGATCGCCTCTTTCCAACCGTCTCGGGAACTGCGGACGATATTGCTGATGAACTGGGCCAATTCGGTGACGGCAATGTCGCAGCGGCAGTGATTGAACCGGTCAACCCAAAAGGTCCGTTGCGTCTTCAAGAGCGACGCCGCTCCATAGTCGCCATGGCAGAGGGCGCCTTCCTGCTCCGTTTGCTTCCGCTTCTCCTGGTAGGCGGCCTCCATCCAGGCAAATCCCTTTTCGCCCCGTTCCGTCAACTTGGGCAGGTTTTCCCGCAACAGGTGATCACTGTCAGAGAAAAAGCGCTGCCGCCCCACCATGGCCAGCCAGTCGGCGGCGACCTGGCGTCCCCAGGCAAACTGCCCGGGGATGTCGAGCGGCGCAGCGACCGATGGCTCGACAGGCTGAAACCCCCGTCCGCCGCGGTGCAGCAAGGCAAGGGATCGTCCGGCCTCCTGCAGATCCCGGCTGGCATCCAGCTTTGCAGAACGTCCGGGGAGCTTGTTGTATAGGTAGTAGGCGCGGTCGCCCCAGGGGATGACCCTCTCGCCGTACTTGGACACACGCGGTTCAGGGCATTGGGTGAAGCCCTTTTCTCTCAGGTGCTTGAGCGCCGCTGTAATGTTCCGCCCCCGTTGCAACGCCTTTTCCCCTTCCAGGAACTCGACGCGCAGGGGGCCTCTGTCCGTTTCCGCCAAGAGCCTTCCGCCCTGCCGGTGCAGCGAGCGCAAGGTCAGGTCATACTCAGCCAGCAAGTCGACCAGCGTTTCCCTTTCGGCGCGGAGATCCGGCGCTAGGGAGGCGTTGCCCGAAAGCGCAGGTTCGTTGCGGGAAAACGCATCGTTTCCGACCGTCATGGCATTCCCCAAACTTGCTTCGCCTTCAGCCGGCATGCTCTTGCCGGCGACCGCTTCGTCACCGGTGATCACTTCGTTTTCGAACACGTCTTCAGTGAGCGCCGCGTCTCCGGCAAGCGCTGTGGCCGCCTCTTTTTCACCGCCTATCCTGACGGTACTCGGTTCCGCTTCCGCGAGACCCTGTTCCCACACAAAGGGCGGCAACGGTGTGTCCGGGAAGATCTCTTCCAATGGCTCCAAGTCCAAGGGAGGAAGGGGGTTGCCATATCCGACGGGGTTTGCGGTCAACACAGTTCCCTCAATGGGCTGGGAATCATCGAACAAAGGATTCTCGAGATCCGGGATATCATCACGCTGGTCCGCCAGCGTCCCGGCCCGTTCCGGCGAACGCCGTTCCGACCGGCGCGTCCTGGCCTTTCGGGCGTTGCTTTGAAATCGGGGATCCACCCCGACATAACGATCGACGACCAGCAAATTCTGTCACCTCCACCGGTTAATTGCCAGTTCCCAAGTGTCTTTCCAGAGAGGCCACAAAGTCCTGCCTTCCTGCTTCCTCGGCGATCTCCCTGCGCAGCAGTTCTGGCGTCGACGGTTCTCCGGCGCCCCGGTAATGACCGGCCACGAGCGACCAAAAGCGCTGTGGGAATTCTAGCAACCCCGCAAGCAATTCCCGGTCTCCCGTTCCCAGGTTTCCTGTTTCTCGGTAGGCGTCGATGATTTGCATCCCCGACTCCACATCCCATCGGCCGCGAGCATCGGCCACTCTGCGCAAAAATTGGGCCAGTTCCGCCGCCGGCAGATCGGGTCCGCAACTGTCCCAACCGGTGACCGCCAGCCGGGCGCCATCGAGGTGAAGATTGCCCTCTCGCCAGTCACGGTGGCAGATCGTCCAGCCGGCCTCGCCCGACGGCTTTACCATGGTGTCGGCGACGCGACGCAAGGCCCGGGTAGCTTTTTGTTCAAATTCGGGTCCCCACTCTTTGAGCAACCTGTCGACTTCACTCGTTTGGCGCTTCATCTGCGCCAGTTGCCGGTACCATTGCAGCGCCTCGCGGCGGTCTGCCAGGGTTTTCAGCAACCGGCTGACCTTCTGCGCATCTTTTTCCCGTCCACCGTGGAATCCGGCGCCGCTCCAGTGGATGGCTGCCAGTGTCCGAGCCGCCTGCCGCAGGTCGTCGTCGCGCTGAAAGTCTGTGCTTCGGCCAGGCAGCCAGTCGGTGAGGACATAGGTATAGGGGCCCCGCTGGGCAAAGGGGCGCCCATCGCGGGTGCGGATGAACCGGCTGGCCCGCCGGAAGCCGCGCTCGGCCAAGTGTTCCAGCATGGCATGCGTCTCGGCGACCCGATCGGCTTTTTCCTCATGCCGGTAGAAGGCTTTGATGCCCCGGTTCGTTTCTAGACGCCAAAAATTCCCCTGTCGATCAGCCGCTGTCACTGTATAGGGATACTCCTGCAACGCGTCCATGTCCCATTTGGACAGTTTCGGGCTTTCCTGCCCGTCTCGCATGGTCATCTCCCCTTTCCGGAGTGCCGGAGCCAGGATTGATGCCATAGTATGCGGGAGACCCTTTAACGGTGACAACGCAAAATACAAGCGCCGGGGAAAAGGAAATCCCCAAGCTCTATGCAGAGAACTTGGGGATGTTTATGCGCGAAGATCGAGGGGCCTGTCTTCCTCTTTTTGATTGCGGCACCGGAGGTCATCCTTGCTGTAGTTCTGCTGCTGCCTCAGCGGCGCGTTCTGTCTGAATGACAGACAGGGAGTTCTCCCACTTGCCGCAGCGATCACCCCAGCGGGCGATAGGCCGCTCGGACTCGACGATCTCGATGACCTCGCAGAGGTTCGGGCAGTCGCCGCATTCCCAGGAACCGGCCCGTACATCCTCGCTAGCCATGGCGAAACCTTTAAACCGCGTGAGTCCGCTGGCGCGCTGGACCGCCTCACGGGCGAGCAGCGCCGCGCCGACAGCGCCCATGACCTTATGGTGTTCCGGCACGACCACAGGGTGGTCGAGGGCTTTTTCAAAGGCCCGCTTCATGCCTGCGTTCGCCGCCACGCCGCCTTGGAACACGATGGGCGCTTCGAGGGTCTTGCCTTTGCCCAGGTTGTTGAGGAAGTTGCGCACCAGGGCTTCACAAAGGCCGGCGATGATGTCCGGCAGGGCATGGCCCATCTGCTGCTTGTGGATCATGTCTGACTCGGCGAAGACGGAGCAGCGACCGGCGATGCGCACCGGGTGATCGGCCTGCTCAGCCAGCCCTCCGAACTCTTCGATGGGCAGTTGCAGCCGCGACGCCTGCTGGTCGAGGAAAGAGCCGGTTCCGGCGGCGCAGACCGTGTTCATGGCGAAATCGGAGACGACGCCGTCACGGAGAAGGATCAATTTGGAGTCCTGCCCGCCGATCTCCAGAATCGTGCGGACGCCGGGCACGAGTTGACCGGCTGCCACAGCGTGGGCGGTGATCTCGTTTTTCACCACATCAGCGCCGAGGACCACCGAGGCGAGGCTGCGGGCCGAACCGGTCGTCCCCACCCCGCCGATCTGCTCATCAGCGTAACGCCGGGCTAGATCGGCCAGGCCTTTTTGAATCATTTCAAGGGGACGGCCCTGGGTACGCAGGTAGTGGGCCTCCCGCACCTCGCCATTTTCGCTCAGGAGGACGAGATTCGTCGATACGGAACCGACATCGACGCCAAGGTAGTATCGCTCACCGGCGCTTGGCCGCTGGGTGTTTAATCCTTGGTTGTTTATCGGATGCGTGTTTTGCGGTTGGTCGTTTTGCCTTTGGGTATGTTGCTGCTGATTTTTTTGCTTACGGGTCATCTTGCCGCCTGCTCCTTCCTCTGCTTGCGCCGCTCCAGCATGTCCACGAAGGCCTCCAGCCGGGTCATTAGCCCGGCGTCGCCCGTCTGCTCGTCCACATAGATGGTCAGGATCGGGATGTCGTAGTCCTTTTCCACCTGGGGAAGGATGGACTGGGCCACGATCTCGGGCATGCAGGTGAGCGGCCCCACCTGGATCACGCCGTCAAATCCTTCCTGGGCATACTCGATGGCGCCGCCGACCGACTCCTGACCGTGGCCGCCGACGGCGCAACTCAGATAGGGCGCCGCCAGCTTGCGTGTCCGGTGATGGCCTTTTACGGGAAGTATCCCTTTAAATAGGTGTTCGTTCACCCATTCGCTCAGGTAGAGGGAACGGCTGACCTCGACGCCGAGGCGTCCCAGGCTTTTTTCCATAAAGCCATTGGAATAGGGCTCCAGGACGGTGAAGATCTCGCCGACGATGCCGATCCGCACGGGCCGCAAGGCATGATCAAGCGGAAGGGCGGCCATGCGGGTCAACGCATCGTCGCGGCATTGCCGGATCTCCTTCACAGAGCTTGCCGCGTCGATGGCGTCGCGCCCCGACTGATAGAGGCGATCCACATCGCCCCGGTTCAACTCGCGGCAACGCAGGCGAGAGGCCTGCCGCTCCAGGTCATCAAGGGCCTGACACTTGACGTAGGCGATGCGGATCGCCTTGATGACGCGCCACCAGGAGTGGGCGCCGGTGAGGACTTTGATCCGGTTGAGCAGTTCTCCGATATGGTTGTCCGGCGGTTCCAGGACGACCATGCGCAGGTCGATCCCCATGTCAACCAGGATCTCCCGCTGGACCTGGTTGTAGTAACCGAAGCGGCAGGGGCCGATCCCGCCGGCCATGACGACTGTATCGGCGCCCCGCTCCGCCGCTTCGATGAAGTTGCCGATATTGATCTTCAGAGGAAGACAGGCCGATTCCGGCGCATAGCGGACCCCCAGTGAGAGGGTGCGCTTGGTGATCGGCGGCGGGGGAATGACTTCGAGGTCGAGTTCCTCCAGCAGCGCCTTGACGACGATGTCCATGTTGCCCATGTGGGGGAAGGTGACTTTCATGCGGTGATCCCTCTATGCCTTGGTTTTGTAGGGTCTTCTTGATTCCTAGTTATCCGAACCATTCCTATTTTTACAGACTTTTTTTGAGGATCCCAATTGGACGGTCGCTTGCTTCTAAATACCTCGGAAGGTGGCTGTATACGTTCAGGGTGTTCGACGTGTTTTTATGATCCACCCACTCGTTAAGTACCTTCACTGACACACCGCCTAATCTGCCTTAACACATGAGTGTGTCAGAGGACGTGGAAGTCGGTGCTGTGTAATTCAAGCCTTCTTACAGCATAACCAAAAGCCCGGGAAAGTATCGATGGCATACTCTGTATTTCATCTCGAATTACGGAATCACCAGATAGTGATCACGCTTTCGAAGATATCCCAGCAAATTGTCCATTTTCTTGTCGGATAATATCCTAATTTTCTTCCTTTGAGGTTTAGGCATTGTCACCTCTTTCGCTGAGTAGCAGGCCACCATTCCCCACTTGATGGCCTAGGCCAGCACTTGCTGGAGCTTCATGGTATTCTTTTCCCCATCGTTGTGGAGAACTCCCTCGACTTATGAGAGGCTTCTACTCTTTGACCAGCGACGCTGATAGGGTGGTTAGAACGGCTGATTTGAAAACCAATCATTCCAATACTTGGTATAATATATCCTTCGATTTGAACCCTATTCGCCGGATCGTACTGACGTCCAGATCTGGGTACGGTTGGGATTTGGTTTTTTTTATTTTGATAATCACTTCTCCGATTGGCGACCAGTACTGATGATACGGTTGGGATTGATAAAACGGACTCCAACAAAGGCAAGTTAATCCGGGAAAACGAAAAGACCCCGCGCCTCGGAATGAGGGCGGGTTATCTTCAATTCTTACGATTAATACGGAATATCGTCGTCACTTATATCCGAACTAACGTTAACCCTTTTGCGTTTTTTCTTCTGTAAATTACCAGGTTTTTCTATATATTCAAGACCGTACGGGCGCAAATAAGTATGAGCCACATCGTTGGGTTTCATTTGCATTCTTTCAATCAGGCCAATCTCCTCTAATTCTTTTACCCAGTTATCTATAGTCCGAGTTGACCTTTCGAAATATCTGGCAATCGTTTCGACACTTACCCACGCTTCACCGGTAAGGTTTTTCGACATCAGTCCCAGATACACATAGAGCTTTAACGCATTTCCTGAAAGGTTCCTTAAAAGAAAAGTTTCTTTAAATGTCACAAAGATTGGGAAGAAACCAAAAAGTTCAAGCGAAGAGGTTTTCCATTTTTTGTATTCTTCGCATAAACGGTTTGCTTTCTCTTGGTTGGACATAGGACGCTTCATCGGTTTTTCCTCCCTTATATGCTTTAGTATAAGGGAGCGAAAAAATTTTTCCAGCAATAACCGAAAAGTTTCGTACTAACTAAACGTTTACGAATAATATATACAACCTCTCTTAAGAGAGGTTGTATATATTATTCGTATAAGGGGTAATTGATTTTTTTCTTCTGAATGTTTAGGATAAAGCCAAAGCTTTGTAATTTTTTCGGATAATAAGCTTTAATCTGCATATTAGTGGTATCGGGGGAGAAACTATTTAATGAACCCCTGGATCGTCTTGCTGAGAAAAGCTGCCGAAGACGTTTCTTATGAAATTTCTGAGCACGCGGCTAATAGAATGCTTGAGAGAAATGTTTTGCCTACAGATCTACAGAACTGTTGTGCTACCGGCCAAGTAATAGACGAACAACGGTTCGGTGCCGACGTTAAAGTCGTGCTAGAGTCAAGAGACAGAAACGGAATCCCGTTTTACGCAGTTGTAGCTTTATCGTTCCCTCAACCAACCGTAGTTACGGTTTGCAGGTTCCGAAAAGATACATGGGCCGATATTGGCTACCTTGCCAGAAGGAAACGGCGATGAAAGGAGTCATGAAAATGAAATGCTATATTTGCGATCATGAAATGGTACGTTCAACAATAGATAAAGCCATCGTGATAAACAACAATAAGGTAGTAGTTAGGGATACACCTGTATGGGTATGCACTGACTGCGGGGAGAAAAAATTCGAAGCTAAAGTTCTTCTTCAGGTGCAAAAAATAGCAGAAGAATATCTAAAGGAGAAAAATGGGAAAACGCAGTGCCAAAGAGGACAACTTACTGGTTCAAAACCTATTCGTCCTTTAGAAATGTCACTTCCTCTTCCACCAATTAATCTAGCATATTTGGTAGCTAACCAACAGACATCACATTATTAGAAAAAAGCCCCGCTCTGCATAAGAGTCACGGGGCTTTTTTACGTGAATCGTTTTTAATTCCGGTGTGGAACAGTTTCGCAGTCGGTAAAAAGCAGCGGCGTTCTTTGAATCGATGATGGAAAGGATGGCGATGATGAAAAACAAGAGTGGACAACTCCAGTTGATCGACATCCCAGCTCTCGTCTCTGCCTGCACAGAAAAATGGATGAATCTGTCCCTCAGTCAGGTCAACGACGCTGTGATTCGTCTCGGCGTCATTGAAGGCGAGTTTCACTGGCACAAGCATAACCGGGAGGATGAGTTTTTCCTCGTCGTCTCGGGAAAATTGTTCATCGACCTGGAAGACCGAACTGTGGAACTGTTGCCCCAGCAGGGATTCACGGTGCCCCTCGGGGTGCTGCACCGGACGCGCGCCCCGGAACGCACGGTGATCCTGATGGTGGAGAAAAATACTGTCGACCCGAAAGGCGATGAATAAGCAACAGCTTGATTTTTTGAATAAATACGTTAGCCCCGACCTGTATCTCATGGTCGGGGCTTTTTGTTTGCAAAAGCATCCAACTACGTGGATACGGAAAGGAACCGTCCAAATCACAAATTCTTCGCCCGATTACCCCTCCGCCGCCGTAGCCGCCTCCGCCGTCTCCCGCCGCCGGGCCACTAGGTCGACAAAAGCCTCCAACCGCGTGACCACGCCGGCTTCCCCGGTATGCTCGTCCACGGTCAGCAGCAGATAGGGCACGTTGCCAAGCCGGCGGGCGTGGCGTTCCACCATCTCGCCGACGAGGCTGTCGGGTCCGCAACCGAAGGCAGCCACATAGATCAGGCCGTCGATGGGCCCCTTCAACAGGTGCAGGGAACCGCCCAGCATCTGCTGCCCAAAGGACCAGAACAACCGCTTCGGCAAGTGGCTCGTGGCTACACGCGTCTTTTCTTCTGTCACGGCCATCGGCGTCACCACCCGGATGCCGCGGGACTTCAGTTTGTCCAGCAGGTTCATGCTGGTGAAGGGATCGAACAACTGGTAAGGATGGCCGGCGACGGCGATGCGCGGTTCTTCTCCGGTCATCGGTTCCCGGTGGCGCGATGGCAGCCGTGGCAGCAGACCGCCCGGTTCGAGGACGCGGCCGCTTTTTTCCCAGCGCGCCAGGGCGATGGGCGGATATTCTCCCTGCAACAGCCGTCCTTCAAACTCGTCTTGGGCCTTCCGGGCCACCTTGAAGGCCTCTCGTGCGCGGTTGCGCGAGAAGTTCAGTTTTCTGGCTGCTTCGGTCAAGGCTTTTTCCCAACCCCCGCCGGGGAGACGGGTGTTGACATCGACGACAAGCAGCGGCGGGTAACCGCCGTCAAAGGCGGCTGCTCCCCGGATCATATCGGGAAGCCCCAAGAACTTCGGGCAGAGGTAGGTCTTCGGCTGGACGCTGATGATCCGGGGCGTGAAGACATGGTCCGCTTTCCCCGAAAGGGCTTTCACATGGCCGTAGTACATCTTGACGGGAAGGCATGCCTCATCGACGGCCGCGCGGACGCCCTGATCGAGAAGCGCCTTGTTGGTCCGCGGCGACAGGGCGACGGCGCAACCCAAGGCCTCAAAGAAGGCCCGCCACAGCGGAAGGTACTCGTAATAGCCGAGTGCCCGGGGGATGCCGATGACCGGCGGTCGTTCCACCTCCGCTTTGGGCGGGCGCATCGTCAATACCGACGTGATTTTCACCGTCTGGATCCTCCCACTTTCGACTTAAACCAACTCCACAACCCGCGCCGGTGCTTGCGCCAACGCAAAGGTTCACGGAGACCGGGGTGGTCAGGTTCTCCTGCAACATCCGTTTCTTCAAACAGTTCCCCAACTTGGCGTCTGTCATGCCCGTGAAGCCCGCCATGGTGACCGCCGGGACTCATGTCGTAACGGCTCTGGCTCGCGCCGCCTATGCCATGACCGCTGCCGGCATTCTCCGCCCCAGCTCCGCCCTGTTCAGGACCTGTTTCACCCACATTCCCGTATTCCGCTTTGCCGGACACCGCCTTGCCGGAGGTGGCGCCGCCGGCTGAACCGGCATAGGGATCGGGGAGCCGGTCGGGGTCAATCGGATCGAGCAACTGCGGCCGCAACCGCTTGGCCGGCACAGGCGCCCGCAGAAGGGCCACGGGGATCATCTTGGCATTGGTCGGCGCAATCGGCCAGAAGTAGGGTCGGCCAAAGGATTTCGTCCGCATGACGAGGGCCAGGAAGGCGGCGATGCCAACCAGTAATCCAGGCAGGCCGAAAATGGCCACCATCACGATGAGAAACAGGCGTATTAACCGGTTTGCCTGTCCCAGTTCATAGGAGGGGGTGGCAAAGGTGCCCACCGCCGCCACGGCCAGGTACAGGATGATTTCGGGGTTGAAGAGACCAACCTCGATGGCGACTTCGCCAATCATGAAGGCGGCGATCAATCCGAGAGCGGTCGCCAACGGTGACGGCGTATGGACTGCGGCCATGCGCAGCATGTCCAACCCCACCTCGGCGATCAGCACCTGGCCTACTATCGGGACGCTCCCCATCTCCTTCGGCCCGATGAAAGCCAGCCAGGGCGGCAGCAACGCCGGGTTGATGGCGTACATCAACCAGAGAGGCAGAATAAAGAGGGAAGCGAAAATGGCTGCATAGCGGACCATCCGCAAAAAGACGCCCACCGGCGCATTCTGCCGGTATTCCTCGGCATGTTCTAAGTGATGAAAGACAGTCACCGGCGCGATCATCACCGACGGCGATGTGTCTACCAGCACCAGCACATGGCCTTCAAAGAGATGCATGGCCGCCACATCGGGCCGTTCCGTGTAACGCACCCGGGGGTAGGGGTTCCAATCGCCCTGGGTGAGGAACTCCTCCAGCGTTTTTTCGGCCATGGGTAGACCGTCGATGTCGACAGCGTTGATGCGGTCGGTGATCTCCTGCACCAGTTCGGGGGAAGCGATGTCTTCAATGTAGGCGACGGCCACGTCTGTCTGTGAACGCCGGCCCACCTGCAACAGCTTGAAGCGCAATCGCGGATCGCGCACACGCCGGCGGATCAGGGCGGTGTTCGTGACGATTGTTTCGGTGAAGCCGTCGCGGCTGCCCCGGACGACCCGCTCGATGTCCGGTTCTTGCGGCTGCCGTCCCGGCATCTGGCGGGCTTCGACGACGATGGCCTTTTTTTCGCCATCGAAGAGAAAAGCGACCCGGCCGGAGAGGATATGGTAGTAGACCTGCCGGAGTTTGGCCTCCGTCGTGACCTGCAGGTAGAAGAGATGGTGATCCATCAGCCGGTCGATGTCGAAGGCGCCCTTGTCCTTCGCTTCTTTTTCAAAGGCGTCGAGGGACTTCATGATTTGGAGCAGGTCCAGGTCTTTTGTAAAGCCGTTGACATAGTACATGGCGGTTTTGCGGCCGGCGATCTCCATCTCCCGGCAGGCGATATCAAAGCCGACGTTGACGCCCAACTCCGAATTCATCTGGAGGATGTTCGTCTTTAAATCGGCGACCAGTTCTTCCTCGGAGAGCACTGTCTGCCGCAGTTCTTTTTTTGTTTGCTCCTGCTTCTTTGCTTCGCTCATTCAATCGACTCCATTGTTCCCGGCCCGCCGCAGGATCTCCAGCAAGGCCTGGGTGGTGATGGGCGCGCCGCGCCGGACGTGATCCGCCCCTTGCATCTTCCCCGTATCACCGGTGCCGATAATCACCGGGATGGGCAGTTGGGTCAGTGTCTCCACCGTATCCCCTTCCAGGTAGCGGTTGCCCGGCGGTTCGGGGTAGCCGTTCTTGTCTACAGGACCATCCACAAGGCGACCGTAGCGGTCAACCGACTGGTCGACGGTGATCCCTTCCGCGCCCAGGGTGTTGGAAGCCACCGCCACAGCGCCGATCAACTCGATCCGGTCGTCGTGGCTGATTTCCCAAAGCGCCTGTTCCCCTTTCCCCATCCCGACGGCGCCCCGGTCGTCGACCATGACTACGACTGGATCGTGGGGCGTAGACAGGATCATCTGGGCCAGCTTCTTGCCGGTCACCGGCGTCGGGTTGCCTGCCGATAGGGAAATGCACCGCCCACCGATACGCCGCGTCGCTGATTCGACGGCCTTCCGGGCCACCTTGTCGCCGTCGGTGATGACGATGACTCGTCGTTTTTTCGCTGTTTCCGCCGTCATGCGTCACACCTCCCCGACTAGTATGAATCGTGATCGGCTCTTTTTATGCGCAAAAAAAGACCTGCCGGGATTTCCCGGTCAGGTCCCTGTTTCCACACAAGGATTGCTTCCTTCGGCGGCTTTTCCCCCCGCCAGGTCCACCAGGCGCCCACGCCGCCAAGCAACGCCAGCACCAGGATGCCCACGATCCAACGGCGTCTCTTTGGAGCGTTCAACAAGCCTCACCACCTCGTCAGACGCGCGCCGTCGCTACAACTTCCCCGTCGATTCGGCTGCGTCATGATTATATGTCGTGTATGTAGGCGCTGACGCCTTTTCCTTTGGACCGCCCTCCTATCGTATAGCCGGTCGCTACGGCTTGCCGATGGGTTTGATGTGATCGCTGTCTTCCTTTTTTAGCCTGTCCCTTTCCTCGCCGCTTATGCCTCAGCCGCTTAAAGCCCGCTTAATGCCCCAGCCGATTATGTCCTGTCTGCTTATGCCCTGTCCGCGTCGTCGTCTGCTCACGCCCCGTCCTCATGGGGCGGCGTTTGGCTTAACATGTCGCGGATCTTTTTCAGCGCCGCGCGCTCGATGCGAGAGATCTGCACCTGTGAGAGACCGACCAGCGTGGCCACCTCTGTCTGCGTTTTGTCCTGGAAAAAGCGCATCTCTAAAATCTCCCGCTCCCGCGCCGCCAGCCGGGACAGGACATCCTTCAAAGCCAGGTGATCAAACCATGCGCTTTCCTCGGTTCCCACGGAGGCCAGTTGGTCCAGGAGAAAGATGGGATCGCCGTCATCCTGGTAGAGGGTCTCATGGATCGAGGTGGGGAGTTGGACCGCCTCCAGCGCTTCGACCACATCCTCCACAGGCATGTTCATGGCGCCGGCGATCTCCTGCACCGTCGGCTCCCGTCCCAAGGAACCGTTCAGTTCCTGCCGGACCCGGTGGATGCGCTGAGCGATCTCTTTGTAGGATCGACTGACCTTCACCGGGCTGTCGTCGCGGAGAAAACGCCGGATCTCGCCGACGATCATGGGGACAGCGTAGGTGCTGAAGCGGACATTATAGGAGAGATCGAACTTATCGATAGCCTTGATCAGGCCAATCACGCCGATTTGGAAGAGATCCTCCAACTCATAGCCCCGGTGCTGGAAGCGCTGGACCAGGTTGAAGACGAGGCGCAGGTTGCACTGGATCAGCCGTTCCCTCGCGTCGCCATCGCCATCCTTGGCCAAGCGGAGCAGCCGTGTCGTCTCTTCCTCGCCGAGAAGGGGAAAACGGGGGAGGTTCATCTCCGAAAGTCGTTGATTCATGGCGCCCCCCGCCTCACTGCACGGCCCGCATCGCCTGGCGACAGGCCTTGTACATGCGCACCCGCGTCCCGCGGCCTACCTGGGAGTCCACATCCACTTTGTCCATAAAGGATTGCATAAAAACAAAGCCCATGCCCATCCGGTCGCCAAGGGTTGAAAAGGCCGGTTCCATCGCCTTGGCTACGTCGACGATGCCACGGCCGTAATCCTCCACGATCACCTCCAGCCCTTCCGGGTCAGCGGTGATCGTCAGGTATACGAGGCCGTTGGGACGGTTCTGGTAGCCATGCAGGATGGCGTTGGAAACGGCTTCCGACACGGCCACCTTGGCGTCATCGAGATCGGTTAAGGTAAAATCCATTCCGGCGAGCATGGTCGCCACGATCACCCGGGCCAACGCGACGTTCTCGGGAATGCTCGGAAACTCCAGCTTGACCTGATTTTTCGTCTTCAACCCGTCTTCCCTCCTTCCAGCGCCCGCAGCGCCTCGACCTCGTTGGCATACCCCTCCATGAGCTTGTACATGCCGGAGAGCTCGATGATGCGATGGACCGACCGGTTGGGGCCGGCCAGGGCCACCTTGCCACCCAGCGCTTTTACCCGTTTGTAGCGGCCGAGGATGAAGCCGATGCCGGAACTGTCGATGAAGTCGACACCGCGCAGGTTAAAGACGAGGTGTTTGGCCTTCTGGCGCTCGATCTCCTTGTCGAGTCGCGGCCGCAGCGCCTCGGCGGCGCACAGGTCGATCTCCCCTTGAAGGCGCACCACCAGCGCGTTGCCATTGCGGTCTATATCCAAATCCACCATGGTTCACCGCCTTTATGAAAATGCCCTTTATTTTCCAGTTTAATAGAAAAACCTTTTTTTGTAAATAGAAAAAGCGAAGGTCTGCACCTTCGCTCCGCTTGCTACTATGCGTCTGCCATTCATTATGATCTTGATTCGAATGGTCTTTTGCGAGCCGTTTTGCCAACTCTTACCGGATCCCGTACATCGCCTGCCAGATCTTCGTCAGTTCCATCGCCAGGGTGCCCTTCGGCACATCCTCTTTGGCGACGAGGTCGATGCGGCTCACTTCCTGGCCGTTCTGCACAATGACGAGGTCACCCAGTTTCTGGCCTTGGGCGATCGGCGCCGTGGCATAGGGCTCCAACTCGACGCGCGATTCGATGCCCTTCTCTTTTCCCCGCTCCACGATCAGGCCCGGTTTGCCCTGGGCCACGACCTGGACCCTTTCCTTGCGCCCTTTGCCGACGGCCACCTCGCCCAAGGGCTCTCCCGGTTTGGCCACCGACTTGAAGGTATAGCGGGAAAAGCCGTAGTTGTAGAGCTTCATCGACTCCTTGAAGTGGCCCCGGATTTCGGGAACGCCGAAGACGGAGGCGATCAGCCGCAGGTTGTCTCTTTCCACCGTCGAGACGAGACAGTACTTGGCCTCGCTTGTCCAGCCTGTCTTGAAACCGTCCGTTCCCGGATACCACCAGAGCAGGCGGTTGTGGTTGTCCAACTGCATCGGCTTGGAACTGCTCTCTCGGATCTTGTAGTGCTTGATAGCGACAAACTGCATCAGTGTGGGATGTTTCAAGGCCTCACGAGCGATGACGGCCATGTCATGGGCGGAGGTGTAATGGTTGTCCACCGGCAGTCCGTGGGGGTTCATGAAATGGGTGTCCTTCAGGCCCAGCGACTGCGCCTTTTTGTTCATGTCGTCCACATATGCCTCATAGGAGCCGCTGATGTGCTCGGCCACCGCCACACAGGCGTCATTGGCGGAATGGACGGCGATAGAGATCAAGAGATCGCGCATGACCATCTCTTCCCCCGGTTCCAGATAAATCTGGGAACCGCCCATCTCGAAAGCCCGCTGGCTGGTGACCACCTTGTCATCTAGGCTGGCCTTGCCCTGTTCGATCGCTTCGAAGGCGACGAGCAGGGTCATCAGTTTGGTCACACTGGCGGGCGCCACCCGCTTGTGGGAGTTCTTTTCAAAAAGGATGGTGCCGGTCGTGGGATCCATGAGCACAGCCGAGTCGGCCTGCGTCTCCAAAGGCGGCGCCGCCCAAGCCTGCACCGGTATCAGGGATGCCAGGAAAAAGAAAACCATGGCCAGCGAAAGGCGGAACGTCGAACGCTTCAAATATCCTTCCCCCTCTGAAAGTCCGTCTGTTCTTTAGACCTCATTATCTCCAGGGGGGAAACGGGTCATTCTGTTCCGCCGGGGCGATACAGGTAGCGCCGGCCAAAACCGGCGCGGTTGTCGGTGATCCAGACCTCCCGGGCCGCAAACCGGTACAACTCGTTTTTTCGCAGTTCCAGCATCAACCGGGGTTCGCGGAGGAAACGGCTGAAGAAGGAAAAGCGCGCCCCGAAGGCGGCTGTCGCCCAGGAACGCTCTTTCCAGTCGGAAACCATCGCCAGCGTGCCCGCCATCTGGAGGCCCCGGATGTCGCCGTAATCGTCCGGTTCATTGAAGACGGCCGCCGCCGCTTCCACAGGCGTCTCGCCGGCGACAGCTCCATGGCGTGACATGGGGTTGGAAAAAAAGTAGAACTGAAAGTCCCGGCAGACGTAGTAGACCGGCGCCAGCCAGGGGCTGTTGGCCCGTTCCCCTTCCGAGACGGCCAGCGCCATGGCGCTATGTTCGGCCGCGATGGCTTCGGCCAGCCGGCGCAGTTCCGGCGGGGAGGGTTCCTGCCGTTTCATCGGGCGCTCGCTTTCATGTCAATGCACCTCTCCCAAGATCAGCGGCAACGGCGCCAAAGCTCCGCTCTCCTCTTCCCCGCCGGGACCGATGGCGTAGGCGTCGCTCACCGCCTGCGCCGCCGCCTGCCAGCGACTGTCGTTGGCGAAAACCTCCGCCAGCACGTCGCCGGCTTTGACAGTGTCGCCGATGCGTTTGTGGATGACAACCCCCACCGCCGGATCGATGGGATCCCCTTTCTGTTGCCGCCCTGCGCCGAGCAATGCGGCTGCGCGACCGATGGCCATCGCGTCGAGGGCGGTGACGAGGCCCTCGCGTCCGGCCCGGACCGGTTGCCGGATCGATGCCTGCGGCAGGAGGGTCTCCGGCGCGTCGGCCACGCGGCTGTCGCCGCCTTGCGCCGCAACGAAGCGGCGAAAACGTTCCAGGGCAGCGCCCGATGTGAGGGTTGTTTCAGCCAGGTGCAACCCGGCGTCGACAGAATCGGCCTTGCCGGCCATCCAAGCCAGCCGGGCCGCCAGTTCCAATGTTACAGTGCGCAGGTCCGCCGATATGGGGCCGAAGCCGCATTCGTCGCGGTTGGCCAGGATTGCGATTGCTTCTGCCACCTCGAGGGCGTTGCCGACAGCGTTGCCGAGGGGCTGTTCCATCGCCGTAAGCAATGCCGCTGTACGCCGCCCGAGCCGGTTGCCGATGGCGACCATCGCCCTGGCCAATTCCTTCGCATCATCCAAGTTTTTCATGAAGGCCCCCTGGCCGACCTTCACATCAAGCAGGATCGCATCGGCGCCGGCAGCCAGCTTTTTGCTCATCACGCTGGAGGCGATCAGGGGGATCGATTCGACGGTGGCCGTCACGTCCCGGAGTGCGTAGAGCTTCTGATCGGCGGGCACCAGGTTGGCTGTCTGGCCGGCCACAGCCACATGAAGCTCCTTGACCTGGGCCAGAAACTTCTCCCGGCTCAGGTCGATGGAAAGGCCCGGGATGCTTTCGAGCTTGTCCAGTGTCCCCCCCGTATGCCCCAAACCGCGCCCTGACATCTTGGCCACCGGGATGCCCATGGCCGCCACCAGCGGCGCCAGGATCAGGGTCGTCGTATCGCCTACGCCGCCGGTGCTGTGCTTGTCCACCTTGATGCCGGGGATGGGCGACAGATCCACCGTCTCGCCCGAGGTGACCATGGCCTCGGTCAAAGCGGCTGTTTCCTCTGCCGTCATCCCCCGCAAGAAGACGGCCATCGCCCACGCAGCCGCTTGGTAATCTGTTACACATCGGCGCTCACCGTTATCGAGAGATTCCTCGTCACCCGAACTTAGCGCGTCGGCCGCTTGATTGACGACCGGCTTCTCCTTGGCGAAGCCGTGGATGAAAAAGCGGATCTCTTCCGCCGTCAATTCACCGCCGTCGCGTTTCTTGGCGATGATATCATAGGCCCGCATGGCGCACCTCCTCGATCACCTGCCCCACGCCGAGCGACGGCAGGCCAAGCCAGGCGAGGACCGTTTCGCCGACGTCAGCGAATGTTGAACGGACCCCTACATCGACGCCATGCTGTACCTCGCGTCCCGTCAATAAAACCGGCACATACTCGCGGGAGTGATCCGTCGATGCCGTGGTAGGGTCGCATCCGTGGTCCGCCGTCAGGATCAGGAGGTCCTCCGGCGCAAGCGCCGCCAGGATTTCCGGCAGGCGGGCGTCAAAGTCTTGCAGCGCCTGGGCATAGCCTTCCGGGTCGTTGCGGTGGCCGTAGAGCATGTCGAAGTCGACCAGGTTGGTCATGATCAGCCCCTGGTCCACCTCCCGCATGTAGGCGAGGGTGTGGTCGACACCCTCCATGTTGGACCGGGTTGACACATGACGGGAGAAGCCCTGGCCGGCGTAGATGTCGTAAATCTTGCCGATAGCAGCGACCTCCTGACCGGCCTCGCGGATGACGTCGAAGGCCAGCCGGCCCGGCGGTTTCAGCGAGTAGTCATGGCGGTTCGTCGTCCGCCGAAACGCCGTCGGCACACCGACGAAAGGACGGGCGATGACGCGGCCTACGGCATGGTCGCCCTGCAGGATGTCACGGGCGATTTGACAATAGCGGTACAATTCCTCCAGGGGAATGACCTCTTCGTGGGCCGCGATCTGGAAGACCGAATCGGCCGAGGTGTAGACGATGGGCGCACCTGTCGCCATATGCTCTTCGCCGAGGCGCTCGATGATCTCCGTCCCCGAGGCAGCCACATTGCCGAGGGTGCTGCGGCCGATAGCCTTTTCAAAGGCCTCCATCACCTCGGGCGGGAAGCCGTCCGGGTAGACGGGAAAGGGCTTATCCAGCACGACGCCAGCTAATTCCCAGTGACCCGTCGTGGTGTCCTTGCCGGGCGCCCGTTCGGCCATCTTGCCAAAAGCGCCCTCCGGCCGTTCCACCGGCGCCACACCGTCGATGGCGTCGATGTTGCCGAGACCAAGTTTGGCCAGATGAGGCAGGCGCAGACCGCCGACAGCCCGGGCGATGTTGCCCAGGGTGTGGCTGCCCCGGTCGCCGTAGCGGTCTGCGTCCGGCAGTTCACCGATGCCTACACTGTCCAGGACGATGAGAATGACGCGCTTTTTCATCCCTCTTCCCCTTTTCCGCCAACTTTTTTTCTATGTTCCTTGCCCAGTTCCTCGCTCCTCGCGCTGCGACCTGACCGCAAGACGTGCTCGGGGGTGGCTGCGATCATAGACCTCTCGCAACCGTCCCGTTGTCAAATGGGTGTAGATCTGGGTCGTCGACACATCGGCGTGACCGAGCATCTCCTGGACGGCGCGCAGGTCGGCGCCGTTGGACAGCAGGTGGGTGGCGAAGGAATGGCGCAGCGTATGGGGCGTGACCTCCTTCGCGATGCCCGCCTCAGCGGCATAGGCCTTGAGGATCTTCCAAAAACCCTGCCGGGTCAGTGGCTTGCCCCGCTGGTTCAGAAACAGATGCTTTTCCGCCGTATGTCCCGTTAGTGTCCCGCGCGTCCGGGAGAGGTATTCTTCAATGGCGGCGGCGGCAAGACCACCCAGCGGCACGATCCGCTCCTTCATCCCCTTGCCCAGCACCCGCACCAGCCCCAGATCGAGGCGGACCTGATCGAGCGTAAGGGCGATCAGTTCACTCACCCGCAAACCGCAGGCGTACATGGTTTCCAACATAGCCCGATCCCGCAGGCCCACGATCGTCCGGGGCGGCGCCTGCAACAAGGCCGCCACTTCCTCCACGTTGAGCACATCGGGAAGGGGGCGCTGCAACCGGGGACCGTCGATCAACTCGGTCGGATCGTCCCGGCTGATGCCCTCGTCAAATAAAAATCCGAAGTACCCTTTGATGGCCGCCAGCCGCCGCGCACGCGTAGCCGCCGACAAGCCGCGCCGGTGGGTGTGGTAGAGATAGTCCTGAAGATCAGGACGGGTTACATCAGCCGGATCGCTAATGCCCCGTCCCGCCAAAAAGGCGGCCAGATCGGCCAGGTCGCGACGGTAGGCTTCGATGGTGTTTCCCGACAGCCCCCGTTCGACTGCCAGGTGAGCGAGAAAGGCATCGCCGTGGCGCATCGCCCTCAACCCCTTTGGCGTTGTTTTCGACTTTTATCCGGTTCTTTCCTCCAGAAAGAAAAAAGCAAACCGCGCCCGACGCTGGAGGCCGGCCCGGTTTGCTCTCTTTTCTGCTTTTTTGCCTTTTTTATAATAACATTTTCATCGTCGCTCGTGACCTGACAGGTCATGATAGTTTTACTCAGCCAGCGCCTGCCGGGCCACCGCTTCCAGACGCCGCTGGAGCGATTCGGCGGAAAGGTAAAAATCGCCGGCATATTCTGAAGCGGCATGACCGATGGATGCCTCCATCCATAGAGGAAGCCGCGCCTGTCTTGTATGAAACAGCGTACCGACGGCGAGGCGCCAGGGACCGCTGTCATAGATGATGCGGATCTGGTCCTGGGCGATCAACCGTTCGACCTCCCAGGTCAGTTGAAAGGCCCGCGCAATGGGCAGGCAAAGGGCGATCGTACCGGCGCCCAGCGCCGCCGTGAACAGCCCTGTATAATGGCGCCACGTCACCGGTTCGGACGCTGCCATGCACCCGCTGACAATAGCCGCAACACTGATAGCGGCCAGCAGCGTCAGCAGCAGGTAACCCGCCGAACCTAACCGGAGGAAAAACCGGATTGCCGTCCGGTAGTCCTCTTTGATTCCACCGCCCTGCTCTCCTGTGGGGCTCATCCACTCGCTCACGTCAAACCACCCCTAATTCTTGTCCCTCCTTACTTCGCCATCTATTTTGAAAAACCTTTGTTTAAATAAATTATAATGATTGTTTTTCCCGCCGGAAGCGGCGAAATTGTTCGTAATCATGCATGATGTCGGGTCTGGTTTTCAAAAATTCGACGAAATCAGTTAGACAGACCAAGGTCTTTTCACCGACCGTGTGCTCTATCTTTTCCGTCTCCTGTAGCACCTCTTCAGGCAACCCGATGAGGCGCAGAAAGCGCTCGATCGTGTTGTGCCGGCGCAGCAGAAACCGCCCCGTCTCCCGCCCTTTGTCCGTAAGCACGATGATCCCGTACTTTTCGTATTTCACCCAGAGCGCCTCGGCCAGTTTCTGGACCATCTTGGTCGCTGATGGCGGCTGCACATTGAGCGCCGCCGCCAGGTCGTGGATGCGTGTGAAGCCTTGATCCTGACAGAGCCGGTAGATCATCTCCAGGTAATCCTCCATCGAAGCCGTGAGGCAATCCTCTTCTTTTTTCATGTACTCGCGAAAGGTAAAAAACTCATCACCGGCCATGGCGCCACCCCTTTTTGCAGGCTTTGTCCCTCAGACCGGTCTTGCCTCTCAGGGCTTTTTTGCCGTCCATTCCTTCCATTTCATCACAAACTGTTCCATCAGCGGCGTTTCCTGTAGCTCTACCCGCAGCGGCTGTCCCGTCGGTCGTTCCTCCTTCGGCGTCGTGGATGCCGTCTGTTCGGCGTAATTCAAAAAGGGCGGCACGAGCAGCCCCAGCAGAAGCAGCGCCACCAGCACCCGGACGATCGTCCGGATCCGGCGCCGCACCTTCGTGACGAGCACGAGCATCATCTTCAATACCTCCTCCAAGGCTTTTCTTTTCTCCCGTTTCCGTGTAGCCGCGGCGCTGCCAGGCCAAACTACCCTTAGTCGACCTGTTGAAAGGAGGGACTTTTATGGCCCGACGCCGTTACATTGTCGCCCGCTCGATGACGAACACCAACGCCGCCACCTCCTCCACGGCCGCCACCACACACAACGCCCAGTTTGTCGAGGGGTTGCAGCAAAACCTGCCCGATTATGGCAAGCCGAACATGACTGGCGCCGAAAGAGGACTCTACGGAAGCATCCGTCCTACCTGGGAGATTTACCCCGGGGAATGATCCTGCCCACGCCTGCCTTCCCTTTCCCGGCCACCGCGAAAGAAAGCTTTCCGGTGGTCTTGTCGTTTTAGAGCAAAAACAGGCGTAACAGCCCCGGTGTTATGTAGGCGTCCATCAATCCCGCGCCGGCCCCCAACACCAATGTCCCTGCGCCGGCAGCGGCATACATGAAGAGGGCGCGACGCAAGGGCACGACGCGATAGGGGCGTCCCCGAACCAGCCAGAGGGAGAAGGCCAAGGCCATCCCGCCCGACAAAACAAGAGCCGGCAACAAGACAAGGCTGGGCGGAGCCAGGGCGAGCAAAATGATGAACCAACCGTCCACCGGGCGTGACAACAGCAAAAATCCGGCGGCGAAACCAAGCACAAAGCCGCGAAAAAAGAGAAAGGCGGCGATCAGCGGGATCCCCAGCACCGTCAAGCCAAGCAGGAGGATCAGTCCGAGTGTCTCCAGGTTGCGCGCCACTGCCGGTTGCAAAAGGGCATAATAATCGACGCCTCCCTTAATCCCCTGGAAGGCTTGAAAAATCCTTGATTGCATTTCCTCTGCCTGGCCTGCCGGCAGGTGCTTGGCCGATAGGGCGCCGGTGGCGGTTCCGCAGGCGATCAGCGCCAGGGCCAGCGCATAGAGACCCCAATGGGCATGCAGATGTCGTTGTCCCACCCCACCCATCGCGCCGCGTTGGAACAGGATCGCCACCTTAGCCAGCCTTCCTTCCTCATACGAAGATATGAAATATACGAAGATATTTCATGCTTATGGTTGCATGGGCCTGGTCATTACAAATTATGGTTGCATTTTTTATTCGACGGAGATTAGGCCCACCGACTTCCATCGTCGATGATCATGATTTTGGTGCCTCATCACCGCTCGCTTTTGATAGTTCTTTCTTGCACAAACAAGGGAACGATGCTACAATCAAATTACTCCCTATGGATCTGGAAGCACCTACGCTTCCCCCCGACCGGTATTGGTTCGGGGGTCTTTTCTTTTCATTTCACTACATTGATAAAAATAAAAAACAAAAGCTGACCCTCCTAGCGAGCGAGGTCAGCTTTTTTATTTGGTGCTTCTCACTTATCGAGACCGGGGCGTCAGTCGTTCCGAACCGCCACCCGGCCAAAGCGTCCGCCGCCGCCGTGGACCCAGTCGATGTCTCCACGGCGGTGAGCGAGGAGGATCTTGGCCAGCTTCGGCCCAGCGGCAGCGGCGATCTCCTCATCGGTTGCCCGGTGGAGCAGATTCATCTCGGTGCCGAAGCGGTCGAGCAACCGCTGCATCGCCTTTGGGCCGATGCCGGGGAGGAATTCGAGGGGAACCTGGTGGATATAGGGCGGCCGGTTTGGACAAAGCGGCCGGTCGCCATGCTGGGCCAGCAACTCGATGCGGTCGAGCACGCCCGGCGTCAACTGAGCGGCGCCGCAACGGGCACAAGGGCCGAAAAAGGGGGCCGGGACCTCTGCGATGGTCTCGCAAAGGGCGCAGGCGCTGCGGTGATACTTGCCCAGGCGGGGATCGAGGCCGTAATTGGCGGCCACCCGCCGTCCCTCCCGGCGGCGGAGGGCCATCTCCCATTCGCGAAAATTCGCCTCCGCCAGTTCCAATGCATTGTACTCGCGGGCGATTTTGGGCAGGGAGTGGGCGTCTGAATTGGAGAGAAAAGTGAAGCTCCCCAACCCGGGGATCCGGTCGGCCAGCGCCGTATCCGATGACAGTCCCAGTTCCATCGCCGGTATCTGCGCGATCTGCCGGTCCGTAAAGGCCTCTGCTAGGTCATCGACACCCTGGCCGAACAAACCCTTGTGGGGTGTAAAGGCGTGGGCGGGCAGGAAGACCCCTTCAAGGGCTGTCACCGCTTCCAGGATATCAGCGGCGCGGCAGCGGCAGTGCTGAGAACTCAGGTTTGGGTTGGTCACCCAGCCGGCCAGCCGTCGCGAAAAGTGTTTCAAGGCCTCCAGCGTGGGAAAGAAGGCGAGAAAATGGGCCGGTCCACGCAGTTCCTCCGTTTCCACCTCCGCCCCGGCCAAAAAGACGAGGCCGCCACGAAAGCGGAAGCCGCCTCCGGCCAGTTCCTCCAGTTCTCCCGCTTCGATTAGGCGCTCCAGATCGGCCAGGACAGGCGGACAGGCGGCGTCGACAATGCCCATCAGATCGAGACCCTTGCGCTGCTGCCCCTCCCGGAGGGCCGCTTCCAGGGTCAGCCCCCTGGCCGCCGTAATTTTAATGGGCCGCCCGTCAGCGGAGCGGCCCAGGTGGACGTGAAAATCGCCGTAAAGGGTGTGCATTTACGCCTTTTCCATCTCTAAAAATTGAGCCGCCTTCAGCAGACCGATAATCGACTTGGCGTCCATGATCTCGCCCGTCTCGATCATCTCCAGCGCCGCTTCGAGGGGAACCACCAGGGGCTCCACGAACTCATCCTCATCGGGGCGGCCATCGGAAACGTAGAGATCGCGGGCGATGAACAGGTGCATCTCCTCATCGCAAAAACCGGGGGAGGCGTAGAACTGGATGAGCGGATCCCATCGGCGGGCCGAGAAGCCCGTCTCTTCTGACAGTTCCCGTTTGGCGCACTCCAGAGGGTCTTCATCTTCCGAGAGCTTTCCCGCCGGAATCTCGATGGACACCTCTTTGATCGGATGTCGCCACTGGCGAATCAGGACGACCTCCTTGCGCGGCGTCAAGGGGACGATGGCCGCCGCGCCGGGGTGTTCCACCACCTCCCGCGTCGATGTGGCGCCGTTGGGAAGCACGACCCGATCCTTGCGCAGGCGGATGAAGTTGCCGTCAAAAATGCGCTCACTTTCCAGGGTCTTTTCTTTCAGGTGTTCCATGCCTTCTCCTTTCGAGACTTACCGATAAAACGCTTACTTTACCGCCTGGCGGATGATCTCCAGCACGAAGCGGGCGCTTCCCAACAGCGCATCGATGGGGATAAACTCCTCTTTCGTATGCACTTTCTCCATGCCGATGGCCAGGTTGGCCGTCGGCAATCCGGCGCCGTTGTAGATGTTGGCGTCAGCGCCGCCGCCTGTCGGCTGCAGCCGGGGCTGCAGCCCCATGGCCCCAGCCGCCTTCAAGGCGAGGGCAACCACCGGATCGGACTCATGGAGGCGGTACCCGGGATAGACCCGCGTCACCTTAACCTCGGCCCTTCCGCCCAACTCCTGGGCGGCTTGTTCAAAACAGTCAACCATATGGCGCGTCTGGAAGGTCAGTTTTTTTTCATCAATGCTGCGGGCCTCCCCGGCGATGACAACCCGTTCGGGAACAATGTTCGTCGCCGTGCCGCCGTTGATCGTGCCGATATTGGCTGTCGTTTCCCCTTCGATCCGCCCCAGTTTCATCTTATGGATCGCCCGGGAGGCGATTTTGATGGCGCTGACCCCCTCCTCAGGGCAAAAACCGGCATGGGCCGTCCGTCCGTGAAGGATGGCTTCAATGTTGTTTTGAAAGGGCGCCGCGTTGATGATATGGCCGACGGGGCCGCTGGCGTCCAGAACATAGCCCATGGGCGACTCCAGGCGCTTCGTGTCAAAGACCTTGGCCCCTTTGAGACCGCCCTCTTCCTGAACAGAGAAGATCACCTCAATGGTGGGGCGCTGCTCTCCCGTCTGTACGATCACACGCAACGCCTCCAGGATGGCGGCGATCCCCGCCTTGTCGTCACCGCCCAGCACTGTTGTCCCATCGGAGTAGATCGACCCGTTGCGAATGACGGGACGGACGTTCTCACAGGGAACGACCGTGTCCATATGGGCGCTAAAAAAGAGCGCCTTGCCAGGAACGGTTCCCTCGAGCCGGGCATAGAGGTTGCCGGCGTTGCCGGGAATCTTTGCGCCGGCGTCATCCTCAACGACCGTCATTCCCAACTCCCGCAGCGTCGCTGTCAACCGGTCGGCAATCTGCCGCTCTCCGCCGCCTGGCGACGAGATGGCGCAGAGCTCCATGACTTCCTTGACAATGCGTTCGCGTTGGATCAAGATCCCACACGCTCCCCTTCTATACTTTCTATCGCCTCAATCGGCTCATCCAGCTTTCCTTCTTCCGCTAGTTGGAGAAAAACTTCAACTACAGCAGGATCGAATTGAACGCCGCTGCACCGGTTAATCTCCGCCAGCGCCCGTTCCCTCGACATTGCGCGGCGATACACGCGGTTGGCCGTCATCGCCTCAAAGGCGTCCGCGACGGCGATGATCCGGGCGCCGAGGGGGATCGCCTCGCCAGCCAACCCCTCCGGATATCCCTTGCCATTATACCACTCGTGATGGGCCGCCACGATGGGGGCCAAATCGCGAAAATCGGTGACCTGGGAGATGATCTGTTCGCCGATGGTGACATGCATCTTAATCTCGGCATACTCCTCGTCGTTCAGCGCGCCCGGTTTGCGCAGAATATTGCTGTTCACACCGATCTTCCCAATATCATGCAACAGGGCGGCGGTAGCGATTCGTTCCAACTGATCATCCGGCACGTTCATTCGATCGGCGATGCGACGGACATATCGGTGGACATACTCTGAATGACCGCGCGTATAGGAATCTTTGGCGTCGATGGCCGCCACAAAGGCTTGCACCACGGCCAGGTAGAGATCTTTTTGTTTTTTATAAAGGGTGGCGTTTTCAATGGCATTGCCCACCTGCGTCGCCAGCACGCAGATCAGTTCGATATCATCATAGGCAAAGACATTCGATTCGGCGGCGAAGACAGTCAGGGCACCCATCGTCCGGCTGCCGCTGTTGAGTGGCGCTGACAGGGCGCAGGCAAAACCTTGGTCGCGAAAAAAGGGTTCACAGGCGTCGCCGGCCTGTTGCTCCACATAATAGAGGATAGGCGCGCCCGTCCGGATCGCCTTCCCCATGAAGCACTGATCGACAGGCAGCCGCTCCTGTTCGAGCGCCGGAAAACCCTGGCTGGCGACGGCCTGCAAACTTCCTTGCTCGTCGAGGATATGGACGGCGCAGGCGTCCACCTTCATTACCGTGGCCGACAGTTCCAGCACGGCGGGCAGGACCTGCGGCAGTTCGATCGATGAATTGACCGTGCGGGTCACTTCCGTCAACGCCGTCAGTTCGTCAGCCTTCCGCTCCAGTTCCCGGTGGGTCTGCCGCATGTGATCGGCCAAGCTGCCGGCCATGAAGGCCGTCGCCAACAACATGCTCCCTTGCAGGAACAGATCGCCCCAGTAGCTGTGCGACGGAAGGGTGACAGAAAAAAAGAGGACGATGGCAGCGGTTGCTGTCATGAGCCCCCTGCGTAATCCGAACTGGACACTGCGGGCGGCGACGAGCAGGATATAGGCGAGGTAAAATAGGTTGTCCGACTCCCCACCCGTCTGATAGATAAAAGCAGTGACACTCAGGAGATCGACCACTGTGGCGCTGGCAAACAGCCTGTTCATCTGTCGAGGCATCCGGTAGAACAGGACGTACAATCCTGCGCTGTAGAAGGCGAAGAGCAAGAGCAACTGGTACAGTGTCCGGCGAATCGCCGGATCGGGATGAAAACCGGCCCAAACCAGCGCAACTGTCACTGCGCCGGCCCGGAGGAGCGCATAAAGGGAATATCCGGGATGCCTATCGCGCATATGTACCTCCCGCCCCCTCCCCATACCGGGGAAGATCAAACCCTGTGCCTTCGTACGATCTTTCGCCGTCTGGTACTCGTTTCCCTTTTCTGCGGCGCTGCTTCATCTAAGGCTTGACCATTCCCTTCCAAGCCGCCCCTGTTCATGCTTCAACGTCTGCAGGATTTGACTTGCCCGGCTGTATAGGACATCATCCTTTTGCGCAAAAGCTGCAGAAAAGGCGCGAACTGCCGCTTCCGTCCTGTCCAGTTGCGCTTCGAGAGACTGCCGGTTCCCCTCTGTTTCTGGGGAAACCAGTTCCAGCAAAAGGCGGTCTTTCCTGTCCTGCACCAGTGGAAGCAGTTCATCGGAAAACCAGAGGGCATTTTCTCGGTGGGTGTAGAGAGATACATCCCGTTCGAGGCGGTTGTCGATCAAAACGATGACCTGATCGATAAAGGAAAAATAAGTCAGCAACCTCTCCACTTCCTGAGAAACCTCCGGTTTGGCCGTCGCACTATCTCCACTCACTCCGTCGATGGAACGAACGGCGCTCCCTGTCTTCTCCGCCGGAGGAGAGACAGGTTTTCCCCCGTAACCGCACCCGCTGAGCAGAAAACAAAGGACGATTATGATCGCAGCCAATCGCCTTTCCAACCGATTCACTCCATGCCTGGGGATGTACAATCCCCGATATTCATCTTCCATTATACAACAAAGTTAACATAGATTAATCCCCTGTAAAAAGGCAACCGGGAGCTTATTCCCGGTTGCCTTCATCATCTCCGTTTGTGATCAGATCTTGAACCTGCTGACTGTCTTTTTCAAATCTTCGGCCATGGCATTGGCTTTTTCGGCGCTGTTCGCGATCGTCTCCATAGCCGCCGAAGTCTCTTCTGTTGACGCTGCGACCTCCTCGGCGTTGGCAGCCGTATTCTCGATTATCTGATGCAGAGAATGGATCACCTCAACCATTCGCGTCGAGTTATCCACCTCCCGGTCGGTCATGGCGGCGATAGCCTCCACATCTTGAACCGTATCGGTAACCGCCTTGAGGATGTCCTCCAAGACATCGCCCGCCTTGTTGACGACGCAGGCGCCCTGCTCCACCTCTGAGCGGCTCTGCTGCATCGCCTTCACGGCTGCGGCGGTGCTTTCAGCGATCTTTCGAACGAGAGCGGCCACTTCTCCGGCGCCCCGGTTGGACTGCTCTGCCAACTTGCGCACCTCATCGGCGACGACGGCGAAGCCCCTGCCCATCTCTCCGGCGCGGGCGGCCTCGATAGCCGCATTCAGCGCCAGCAGGTTCGTCTGGTTCGCAAGGCTCGTGATGGTGTCGGTGATCATGCCGATCTGCTGAGAGTACTCGCTGAGGGTGCCGATGTGATCCTCTGTCTCCATCGTTTTATGTTTAATTTTGTCCATACAGACGACGGTTTCATTGATCGTATCCTTGCCGGTTTCAGCCGCCTGTGATGTCAACCTCGATTTTTCCGCTGCTGCCAGGGCCTGCTCTTTGGCTGCGCCGATCAGTTGCGAGAGATCACGGAGCATCTGGGCCGCGTCGGCGATCGATTCATTGCCGGTGCTGGCGTCGCGGGCCACATGCTGGATGTTGTCGGCGACCTCGGAGGCCGCTCTGGACACATGGTCGCTCGATGTGGCGATTTTTTCGAAGGAGGCGGCCAGTTCCACCGCCGTTTTATGAACGGTGCCGACCATTTTGGCCTGGTTTTCAATCATCTGGTTAAACAGCGCGGTCAGTTCTCCGATCTCATCGGCGCTGCCGTTGTCTTTGACCCGCGTCGTCAGGTCACCCTCGGACAATCCCTTGACAGAGACAACAATGTCTTCAAGGGGTCTGCCGATGAACTTCTGCACCATAATATACATGACGATCACTGTCAACAATAACGCAACTAGGGTGACGGCCGTGTTGATCAGGGCGACCTTCTCTTTGGAAAGCCCATCCATCGTCGCCGCCACGCTGATGGCGCCCCTGAACTCGCCCACCTTGTAGCCTTCCTTCTCATGTCCGAAAGGGTCCTTCTGACCTTTCGGTTCGCCGTGGCAAGCCAGACAGGCCTCCTGGATAAAGAGCGGCTTGCTGTAGCGCAAAACGCGCGCGCCGTTCGAGTCGAGCACCTCGGAGAATTCCGCCAGTTTGGGGTTTTGGACATACTTCTGGAGCATTTGTTTTTCCCAAGCGTCGGGAGCGTCCTTGGCGTTGCGGTATTTGTCAGAGGTGTATTTGATGGTGAAATTGGGGTCTTCAGGGCGTTCTCCCGTGATATGTTTGGCCAGGAAGGTCTGCAGATTGGCCTGTCGTTCTGCGATCGCTTTGGATTCCTGAATCTTGGTGTGTTCGGCCGCTTTGACGAATAAGTCAGGCAAGATGGTAATCGCGACAGCCATCACCACCAGCAAAGGGACCATACCCAAGATGAACTTTGGGGCCAACTTCAGTCGTTTGTACATAGCGGCGGCAGACCTCCCTCAATGATGTCCGATTAGTCAGCTTTTTCGAATCTTTGATAAATCTTTTATTCGCCGTGGAATTTTTTTCTCCTTCTTCATTTTTCACAAAGTCAGGTGCAAAGCCGGTCTATAAATGAAAATAGCGGGTCTAATTTTGTGACCCGCTTGATCGTAAAAAAATCTGCAATTTTTTCGATTTTATTACATAAAGATTTTAATAATACGAAATAATGCCTAAGTAAGTAAAAAATCTACAGGCCCCTGTTGATGCCTTACCCGACCTTCTGCCCAAGCCGAAGCTTATCGGCCACCATGGCGATGAACTCGGAGTTTGTGGGCTTGCCCCGTTCGAGATTGATGGTGTACCCGAAGAACTTGGACATCATCTCCACATTGCCCCGATCCCAGGCCAATTCGATAGCATGACGGATTGCCCGTTCCACCCGTGAGGGGGTTGTCGTGTACTTCTGAGCGATCATCGGGTAGAGTTCCTTGGTAACGGCGCCAAGCAGGCTGACCTCGTTGATTACCATCAGTATGGCGTCGCGAAGGTACTGGTACCCTTTGATGTGGGCCGGCACACCCATCTGGTGGATGATGTTCGTCACTTCCACGTCCATGTTGCGCGGACGGATGAGGGGCGGCGGCGCGGGTTGGGGGGTGCTGGCAGGAGCGCTTCCGTTGGTGAGTTGACGGATCCGGTTGCCGAGGATCTCCAGATCAAAGGGTTTGAGGATAAAGTAGTCGGCCCCCAACTGGACCGCCCGTTGGGTCATTGATTCCTGACCGAAGGCAGTGAGGATGATGATCCGTGGCCGCTTGGCCAAGGCCATGCTGACCATACACTCCAGAACGCCGATGCCGTCCATATGGGGCATGATAATGTCGAGGATGATCAGGTCCGGCTCTTCCTGCTGAATCAGCTTCAGCGCTTCCTGGCCGTTGTTGGCCACGCCGACCAGTTCCATGTCTTCTTGTTGAGATATGTAGTCTCGAAGAATATCACAGAATTCTTTGTTATCATCAGCGATAATCAATCGAATGTTCTTTAACATTTTTTGTCCCGCCTCCCAGCATTTTCACTGCACTTAGCTTTTCGACAAGCCGGTTGGATATCCTTCTGACCCAACGGTAAAATCGTTCGCAATAAAACGGTTAATTTTGACATTTATTACCATGCCGATTGAACGTCTGTGTGATTGTTTTTCGGAAAATGAGGGAACTCATCTGATTCTCGTTTGAATCTGAATAAAAGCCTCTGAAAAAAATCAAGAACGCAGAAGATCGATGCGGATCTTGGCGATTATAACCTCAACAATTTATGAAGAAAGAATGCCCTGCCTTTTCGGCAGAGCACCTACCTGTTGATTTCCCGGTTTCCACAAGCCTGCTTCCTCCAACATCTTTTCGATGAGCACCCCGTAGCCTGTGCTTGGGCTATTGATGAAGACGTGGGTGACAGCGCCGACGATTTTTCCGTTCTGGACGATGGGGCTGCCGCTCATGCCCTGGATGATGCCGCCGGTGATGTTCAGCAACCGTGGGTCGGTGACCCGGATGACCATGCCTTTCCCGTCAGTGCGGTGGGGCATCACCCGGTCGATGATGATCTGAAACCGTTCCAGGCGGTCCCCTTCGACAACGGTGATGATTTCGGCGGGACCTTCCTGCACCTGCGCCGAGAGGGCGATCGGCAGGGGGTCGGGGTAGTGGGGGTTGTTCAGCTTGCCCTCCAGGCGGCCGAAGATGCCGACGGTGGTATTTTGCTGGATGGTGCCTGTAAAAGGGGGATCCTCCTCCTGAAAGACGCCGACCTTCTCGCCCGGCGCGCCCCGTTTGCCTTGTTGAATCGATTTGACCAGCGCCGGGATGATCCGCCCCTCGGCCACATCGATACGCTGGTTCGTATCGGCGTCATTGATCACATGCCCGAGGGCGCCGTAGGTTTTGCTCTTCGGCTCGAAGAAGGTGAGCGTGCCGACGCCGGAAGCGCGGTCACGGACATAGAGGCCCACGCGAAAGCGCTTTGTTTCGGCGCAGCGGACTGGTTCGACGGTGACCTTGTTCGTCTGACCGTTGCGCGAGGTCTCGATCTCCAGCTTTTTTCCTGCCCGGCCCGCCTCATCGATGGCGCGGGCCAGTTCGGCGTCGCTCTTGATGGGCTGGCCGTTCACCTTGTGGATCACGTCGCCCACCTGGAGACCGGCATCCTTCCCAGGGTAGTGTTTGGCGCCCTGTTCATCGGTAATGGGCGCCTGTCCGACGATGATCACCCCCTGGGAGTGCAGGAGCACCCCGATGGAGTGGCCGCCAGCCAGCAGTTGCATCGGCGGAAGCACGTCGACGACGATGTGTTTCAGGGGAATCCAGCCCAACAGTCGCAGGTTGATGTCGAGCCGGCCAGGCTGTTCGGTTGCATTGGCCGGAGTGACGGGGATGGCGCCGGGAAACTCGTGAGGGGTCCATTCCGGTGACCGCTGTAATGCTAGGGAGACATGTCGCAACATGTTTTGGGGAAACATGCTGTTGATGGGTATTTCCTCACCGACCGTCGTGCGCAAGCGCGATGGGGTCAGCCAGAGGCTCAGCGCCTCCTCGGTGAGGCTTCCGGCAATCAAGGACAGGGCCAGGAGCAGACCGATGCACCGTTTCAACCGTTCTCTTGCCATCCGCCACCTCCTCAAGTCATTTTTTCAGGGCGTCGCCGTTTCGGCATGGACATCGCCCGTCGATCCACTCCCGGTTTCTGGAGCGCTTTTTCATTGGGGCGTCTCTACTTTCTCCCCGATAAGCCGACCGTATCCCGCTAAGCCGTGGGTATGCCGAAAACCCTTGGGTATCCCGTCATCCCCTTGCCAGGACGACCAGCCGACAGGCGCGAAAAAAGCGGCCCCGCCTTCTTCCGGCGGGGCCGCCCCCGTTTTAAAGAAAATATTTTCGTTATTGGAAAACTTTCTTCGACTTTCCTGTGACTTTTGTCATTTCGTTCGCTCTAAGGGGCTTATCTTCGATTCGAACCTGATTCGTTTCAGGAACTCTTCTTGGCCTGGGCGAACATTTCACGGGCATGGCTGTGGGTCAATGTGCTGGCCCGATCTCCACCCAGCATCCGCGCCAGTTCCTTCACCCGCTCCTCCTCGTTCAGCGCCTCGATCCGGGTAATCGTCCGCTGGCCGCGAACCGTTTTCATGATCCGGAAATGGTTGTCGGCGTAGGCGGCCAGTTGAGGCGCATGGGTGACACAGATCACCTGGACGGCTTCGGCCACCTCGGCCATCTTCTGGGCCACTGCCTGCAAGGCTTGTCCGCCGATGCCGGCGTCGATCTCATCGAAGATCAGCGACGGGATGCCCTCCACGCGAGCCAGAAGTGTCTTAAAGGCCAGCAGGATCCGCCCCGTCTCGCCGCCGGAGGCGATCTTGGCCAGCGGCTTGGGCGGTTCGCCTGGGTTCGGCGTGAAGAGAAACTCCACTTCTTCGGCGCCGGCGGCGGAAGGCTCGGGACGCTCGTCTAAGCGAACGGCCAGCTTGGCCCGGTTCATGCCGAGAAAAGCCAGTTCTTTGGCCATAGACGTTTCCAACTTGGCCGCCATTTTCTTGCGCAGCGCCGACAGCTTCGCCGCCGCATCCTGGTATGTTTTCCGCCGCCGCTCCGCTTCGGCCTGCAGTTCCGCGATCCGTTCGTCCCGGTGTTCCAGTTCCTCCAGTTCCCGGGCGATCTCTTCGCGGTAGGCCAGGATTTCGCCGATCGAACCGCCGTATTTGCGCTTCAGCCGCCGGATCGCGTCGAGGCGGTCATCCACCGTTTCCAGACGGTCCGGCTGGTACTCCAGATCCTGCCGGTAGTCGCGCAGCCGCTCGGCGGCGTCTTCCGCCTGGTAGTAGGCCGCCTCCAGGTTCTGAACCAGCGCGGAAAGGGCTGGGTCAAAGGCGGCCGCTTCCTCGACGGCGGTCCGCGCCCGGTCGAGCAGTTCCAAAGCGCCGCCGGCCTGACCGCCGAAAAGGGCATCGTAGGCGGCGTTGGTCTTGTCCATCAACTTTTCCATGTTCAGCAGGCGCTTGCGCTCCTGATCCAGTTCCTCTTCCTCGCCCTCGACCAACTGGACACCGTCGATCTCTTTCACCTGGAAGGCAAGCATGTCCTGGCGCTGGATCCGGTCGCGCTCCCCCTGCTGCAGGCGCTCCCGTTCCTTTTCAACGGCGTCGAGCGCCCGGTAGGCCGCTTCCACGGCCGCCAGCGCCTTCTCGCCGTCGCTCCCAGCCAGCCTGTCCAGGAGTACCCGGTGCTTGCGCGGATTCATCAGCGACTGCTGCTCATGCTGCCCTTGCAGGTCGATCAGCCGACCGCCCACCTCCCGGTAGAGGGACAGCGGGGCGCTGCGGCCGTTGATCCGGCAGACGCTCTTGCCGCCCCGGGCGATCTCCCGCGTCAAAAGCAGGCTGTCGTCCTCCTCGACCTCGACACCCAGCTCCTCCAATTCCCGGCGCAATTTGCCGCCGTCTCCTTCCGGCAGCCGGAAAAGCCCCTCCATGCGGGCTTTGTCGGCGCCGGCGCGGACCACATCGGCCGTGGCCCGTCCGCCGATCAGCAGCCCCACGGCGTCGATGACCAGCGACTTGCCGGCGCCGGTCTCGCCGGTCAAGAGATTCATCCCCGGCGACAACTCCAATTCCGCCTCTTCGATCAGCGCGAAATTCTCCACACGCAGCCGTTCAAGCACTGCATTCCCCCCTTTGCCTGCCAACCGCTCACTCGACCCATCCCCGGACCTTGTCCATCAACACCTCCACCGCCTCGACCGGTTTGACGACGATAAAAATGGTGTCATCGCCGGCCACAGTGCCCAGCACCTCCGGCCAGTGGCTGTGGTCGATGGCGCCGGCCACCGCGTGGGCATGTCCCGGGAGCGTCCGGATGACGACGATATTCAAACTGGAATCGACATGGGTCACCGTGTCCCGCAACAGACGGCGCAACCGCTCCTGCGCCTGCGGAACCTGGGCGGCTTCCGCCGGCGGCGCATAGCGTGATTCATCCTTGCTGACAGGGACCTTGATTAGGCCCAATTCCTTGATATCCCGGGAAACGGTGGCCTGGGTGACTTCCATGCCCCGCTCGCGCAAGCGCTGGGCCAGTTCATCCTGTGTGCGAACCACTTCGGCGCCGATGATCTCCAGTATCGCTCGTTGACGCCTGCTTTTCACGTTGTTGGCACCCGCCTTTGAACGCCTTTTTTCTCCGCCACGAGCACATAGGGCGGACGGCCTGTCCGGTTGGGAAACTGGACGGACACCGTGTCCCAGCGCTGCGGCGGCAACTGCCGCCACCACGTGTCCACAGCTGCCACTTCCGCCTCCGCGCCGGCATGTCCCACATAGACGACAACGACCAGTCGGCCGCCCTCTGCCAGCGCCGCCGCCAAGGCGTCAAGGGCGCTGACCGTCGATTCGGCTCGGGTAACCAGAGCGTGATCGCCGCCGGGAAGGTAGCCAAGGTTGAAGACGGCAACCTTGGGCTTTTTCGTATATCCATGGAGCAGCGATCCCATTTGGCTGTGATCGCTGTGGATCAAGCGAATCGGACGCTCGGGAACAGTCGCCGCCGCGTTCTCTGGCGGAGACGCTTGTTCGGGAGACACCGTCTTCTCAAAAACGGTCAGCCCCACTGTTTTCGACGCTGCTTTTTGGGCCGAAAGGGGCTCGTCGACTTCGAACCGATCTTCAAATCCAGCTTCTGTAAGCCGCCGGGCCGTGGCGTCGATGGCCGCTTCTTGAATGTCGAAGGCCCACAGGTCGCCGCCGGGCAGCACCCGCTGGGCCAGAAACAGGGTGTCATGGCCGTTGCCGGCGGTGGCGTCGATGGCGAAATCGCCGGGTGTGAGGACTTCAGCGAGAAAACGGCGGGACCATTCCACCGCCGATGTGAGGGAGTTCATCCTTTACCTCCCCTGTTGCATTTTTTCCCGCAGGATGCGGAAAAAGGTGCGTTCGCCCAGACGGATCAATCGACAAGCGACAGACGCCTTCTGGACAAGGACGCTGTCCCCACAGACCATCGGTTGCCCCGGCTGTCCATCGACAGTCACCACGGCGTGGCTGTGAGAGGAGATGACGGTCAAGCGGACGGCCTGATCCTGCGGGATGACGAGGGGCCTGGCATCGAGCGCGTGGGGGCTGATCGGGGTGATCAACAGCGCGTGCAGTTCCGGCGAGACGATGGGTCCGCCGGCAGATAAGGAGTAGGCCGTCGATCCCGTCGGCGACGAGACGATCAAACCGTCAGCGGAGTACGTCCAAACGACCTCGTCGCCGACAGCCGCCTCCACCCGGATCATGCGCGGGTGGTCGCCCTTGGTCACGACGACATCATTGAGGGCGAAATAAGGCGGCTGCTCCACGCCGTCCTGGACGAGCCGCGCCTCCAGCATCATCCGCTCTTCGATGCGGTAGTCGCCGGAGATGATCCGTTCCAAAGCGGGAAAAAGGTCTGACACCTCCACCTCGGTCAGAAAGCCGAGGCGACCCAGGTTGACGCCGACGACAGGGATGCCGTAGGGCGCTGCGAGCCGGGCCGTATTCAACAGCGTCCCGTCTCCCCCGAGAACAACGATCAGATCGAGTTGGCGCAGGCGGTCTCGCAGTTCCGGCGACGGCGAATGGACCAACTCGGCCACGCGCGTAAGCGGGATCCCCATGGGCACTTCCCGCTGTGACAGCCACTCGGCCATCTGACCGGCCACCTCGAGGGCTTGCGGTTTGTCGTCATTGAGAACGACGCCTACCGTTGGCACGAGACCCCTCCTCACTCCTGTGAAAACAATCCTGACAGCGCGTAATCCTATCGTCCACAAAGCGGCGCGCGCCGGCAGAAACTTCTTTTTGCAAATGGCAATTCAGGAAACTTCCAGCAAAAAAGGCCTTCCATGTAAAGAAGCATCATTGCCCTTGAGCATTGCTTATTGAGAAAACTCGAACTCGACGCGGTGAATCTTCTGGGCGGCCATATCGACCAGCAACACCCCATCGGCCCTATAGATCAGCGAGTATTCCAGCAGTTGCCGCCGCGTGTCGCCGTTGGTCGGGCGCGGCGCCCGTTCGCCTGTTTTCACTTCCGCCACATAAGTCTTGCCGCCCCGCTGCACCAGGTAGTCGGCGCGCACATGAATGTTGACGGGCGCTCCGTCGACGCGCATCACCATGCGGGCCGGCGGCTGGGCCTTGATGACGGCGTACCCCTCGCGTTTGAGCAATTTGGCCGCCTGTTGCTCGCCGATGCGTCCGGCGCGTTGGCGCCACCAGGCAAGCCAGCGCAGGTACGCCCTATATAGATAGGAAAAAAGGAGCGCGCCGGCGATGACGGCGACAGCAATGACGACGGCCAAGAGGGTCCAGTCGAGTGTAAAGGAATCAGGCAACGACGACCCTCCCATCAAACCAAAGTGTTCTACATGCCACGAAACGAGTCCTGCCTTCACCGGCAGGGGAACGGAAAAAGAAAGGACCCCGCCGGGTCCCTTCATCGATCAGGTATTCTCAGTTCTGGTTGCCCACTGTTTCATGGGCGCGACGGACTAAGGCGGCGATTGAATCCGGGGTGACTGAGGCCGCCTCCCCTTGAGTGTCCGGTTTCTGCAAAAAGAACAGGTACTCGATATTCCCTTCCGGACCGGTGATGGGCGAGTAGTCGAGGCCAAGCACCTTCCAACCCCGCTCGGCGGCCCAGCGCACCAGCCGTTCGATGACCTCGCGGTGGGTCTGGGGATCGCGGACGACCCCTTTTTTGCCCACCTTTTCCCGTCCGGCCTCAAACTGGGGCTTGATCAGGGCCATCACATGGCCCGGATCTTCCAGAAGCCCCGCCACTGCCGGCAGCACCTTCTCCAGAGAGATGAAGGCCACGTCGATGACAGCAGCCTGGGCTTTTTCTCCGAGCGCCTCCGGCGTGAGGTGGCGGATGTTGGTCCGTTCCAGGCAGCGTACCCGCGGGTCGTTGCGCAGCGACCAGGCGAACTGGCCGTAGCCCACATCGACGGCGATCACCCGCGCTGCGCCGTTGCGCAGCGCCACGTCGGTGAATCCGCCTGTCGAGGCGCCCACATCGATGACCGTCAGGCTGGTCAGGTCGAGGGGAAAGACCTCCAAGGCCTTGGCCAGTTTGAAGCCGCCGCGGCTTACGTAGGGGCAGGCCTCTCCCGTCACGGTGACGTGAGCGCTGTCCGCGATGAGGGTCCCCGCCTTGTCCACCCGTTGGCCGTCGACCTGGACGAGCCCAGCCAGGATGGCGGCGCGCGCCTTTTCTCTTGTCGGCGAGAGCCCGTCATCGACGAGACGGACATCGAGCCGTTTTTTTGATGTCATGTATTGTGATTCTCCACTACCGTGATTCTCCACGAAAAGCGATCTTGATCGGCGCCGGCGGCGCCTTGCGGATACTGGCCCAGGATCGGTCCGTATCAGCCAGTTCACGGGCGACACGGGCCACATTGGACGCCGTCAAGCCATAATCTTCCCGCAAAACGGAAACGGTGCCATGCTGCACATATTCGTCAGGGATGCCGATCCGCCGGACGGAGCAGTGAACACCCTCCATCTCGAGCAATTCCAGGATCGCGCTGCCGAAGCCGCCGGCCAGCACATGCTCCTCGACAGTGACAATCTTGCCCGTTTCCCGGGCCTGCTTTACGATCAGTTCCTTATCGAGGGGCTTGACGAAACGGGCATTGACGACAGCCGCCCGGATGCCTTCGGCCTCCAGCAGATCAGCCGCTTCCTCGGCGATACCGACCATGGCGCCGATGGCCACGATGGTCAAATCGCTCCCCTGCCGCAGCAATTCCCCCTTACCGATGGGCACCATTGTCAACTCTTCATCCAAGGTGACGCCGACGCCCGTCCCCCGGGGGTAGCGGACGGCGACAGGGCCTTCGTACTCCAGCGCCGTGTGGAGCATATGCTGCAACTCGTTTTCATCCTTCGGGGCCATCATCACCAGTTCCGGGATGTGGCGGAGGAAGGCGATGTCAAAGAGGCCGTGATGGGTCTCGCCGTCATCGCCGACGATGCCGCCGCGGTCGATGGCAAAGACGACGGGCGCCCGCTGCAGGCACACGTCATGAAAGACCTGGTCATAGGCGCGCTGCAAGAAGGTGGAGTAGATGGCGACGACGGGCCGCAGCCCCTGCAAGGCCAGCGCCGCCGACATGTTGACGGCGTGCTGCTCGGCGATGCCCACGTCGAAAAAGCGAGACGGAAAGGCGCGGGCGAAGGGCGTCATCCCCGTTCCGTCAGGCATGGCCGCCGTGACGCCGACGATGCGCTCGTCCTCTCGGGCCAGACGAAGCAGGGTGTCGCTAAAGACCTGTGTATAGGTGGGCGGCCCGGGGTTCTTTTTGACCTTGCCGGTCTCCACGTCAAAGGGACCGACGCCGTGAAAGACGCTCGGGTTGGTCTCGGCAGGCGCGTAGCCCTTGCCCTTTTTCGTCAACACGTGGACGAGGATGGGGCCTTTCAGCCGGCAGGCGTTGGTCATAACCTCCCGCAGTTGGCCCAGGTTGTGGCCGTCAATGGGGCCGAGGTAGGAAAAGCCGAGTTCTTCAAAGAGGATGCCCGGCACAACCAGGTGCTTGAAGCCGTCCTTCATCTTCTCCATGACCTTCAGCACATGGCTGCCGATAGAGGGGATGCGCCGGACGATCTCCTCCACTTCCTCTTTGTTGCGGAAGTAGCGCGGGTCTGTCCGGATGCGCGACAGGTATGTAGACATGGCGCCGACGTTGTCAGCGATCGATTTTTCATTGTCATTGAGAACGACGATCATGTCGTTCCCAGCGTGGCCGGCGTGGTTCAAGGCCTCCAGGGCGATCCCGCCGGTCAGGGCGCCGTCGCCGATGACGGCGATCACCGCCCCCTCCTCTTTTTTCAGGTCCCGGGCAAAGGCGAAGCCCAGGGCCGCCGAAATGGAGGTGGAGCTATGCCCTGTGTTGAAGATATCGTGTTCGCTTTCGGAACGTTTCGGGAAACCAGCCATCCCCTTGTAGCGCCGCAGGGTGTGGAAATTGTTGTACCGTCCTGTCAACAACTTGTGCACGTAAGACTGATGACCCACATCCCAGATGATCTTGTCCTTCGGGGACTGGAAGACGAGGTGCAGCGCCAAGGTCAGCTCGACGACGCCAAGGTTCGGCGCCAGGTGGCCGCCGTTTTCCGATGTCGTCTGAATGATGACCTCACGAATCTCTTTCGCCAATTGGTCCAGTTCCGTTGCGGTGAGCTTTTGCAGGTCCCCGGGGTTCGAAATCTGGCTGAGAATTTGCGTCATCTATCGGGTCACCTTCCCTCTACAGCGTTCAATCCAGGCGCTGTTTCCCGTCACATGTTTTTTGACGACTCTTGTCGGCAGAACCCTATAATCGCTATGACTCTAAAAATATCTGACCCTGATTATATCACGAAAAATCTGTCCCATCAAAGATTGTGGAACCTTTTTTAAGCTAGGCGGTGGAGGATATCGGCGCTTTCGTGTCGAAACGGTTGACCGTTCAGACAGGAGGTTCGTCAATGATTTTATCGAAAAAAATAAGAAAAGGGGTTGGCCTTGTCGTCGCCGCGCTGCTGCTCGGACAGGCCAGCCTGACAACAGTGGCCGATGCCGCTGATCCCCTGCCGCCGGATGTCTCTGTTGTGGAACTGGCGAAACCGGCGGTGGTGCAGGTACGCGCCGGCGCCACGGCCACCTTCCGCTTCTCTGACCGGGCCTGGCCGGTGGCGGTGGGCGGCACTGCCTCGGGCTTCATTGTCAATCCGGACGGCGCCGTGGTCACCTCATCGCGCATCATCGAACTGCTGCAAAAGGATGATACGGCCATCCGCAACGCCCTGGCGGAGCGCTTCTTCAACGAGGTGCAAAAACAGGTGGGCCACAGGCTGAGCGAGACGGAGCGCCTTGGCGTGGCCGAAAACACGACGCTCATCGAAGAGGTCAAGGTGTACAAGCAGGTCGTCCTGTCTGACGGGCAGGCGGTGGACTTCGATATCCGGTGGACCGGCTCCCCGCCGCCGGAAGCGCTGACGACCAGCACGCCCGTCTACTCCTCCCGCCCCGTTCCCCGCATCCAGCGTCCCGTCACCGGCGAGGGCGTCGAGAACCTCGGAGAAGGGGTCTCTCCGGTGATCACGGAGCCCGTCACGGTCAAAGAGCCGGAACAGACGCCTGAACCGATCATTCCCCTCAGCGCCAACAAGGAATTCGATCCCGTCCAAGAATTGGCCGTCCTCAAGATCAACGCCAGCAACCTTCCCTCCCTGCCGCTGATGGCGGCTGACAAAGACGATGTGGGTCAAAGAGCCACCGTCATCGGCTACGCCGGCAATGCCGATGCGACGGCGCTCCTCGCGCCGGCCAGCCTGATGAGCGTGGCTGTCAGCTCCGGCAGCGTGACGGCGACCAAGTCGGGAAAAATGAACGCCAACTACGGGCCGCTGATCGACGTGGAGGCCACCATCGGCCCCGCCGGCGCCGGCGGACCGGTCATCACCGACAAAGGCGAGATCATCGGACTCGCTGGCCGGACGGCGCGGGCCATCGGCGTCTATCCGGTGATCAACACCCAGGCGGTCCTGGCGGCCCTGGGCAAGTCAGGCCTTAGCAACGCCAGCGAGCCCTCGGAAGCGACGCGTGTCTACGCCTCGGCCCTGGACATGTTCAGCAATGGCCACATGTCGAAGACGATGAGCATCCTGGAGGATCTGCTCAAGCTCTGCCCCCACCACGGCCCGGCCAAAGCGCTGATGACAGAAGCGCGCCAGCGCAAGGAGGCCGGCGATGACAACATCTACTGGCCGGACATGGCCCTCTACGGCGGCATCACCCTGGCGCTGATCGCCGCAGGCGGCGGATATATGGGGCTGCGCTACCGCAAGCTCGGGCCGGCGGCTTTCCCACCGGCGCTTAGACGGTTGATGAGCCGGTTAGGGGCGAAGAAGGGGACCGACAGGGGGGCCGAAGGAGACGGAAGCGCCGCCGAGAGCGCAGCGACGAAGGAAAAACCGATTTCCTTTTATATTCCCAAGGATCCGCCAGATTCTTCCGCGCCTGCACCGGGCGTCTCACCGGCGCCTTCCATGGGCGATGTGCTGGAGTTTCCCTTTGCGGCCCCCTCCAAGCCTTCGGCCCAAGCGAAGGAGAACAAGGAACGTCCGGGACTCATGGTGGCCGCTGCTTCCGATTCGGCTGTCGACGCCTTGCCGGCGCCGTCGCAACCGTCGGTCGCCGGCAAGGTGGCCTCGCTCTGGCGGACACCGAAGGCAGACGCCAAGCCGGTCATCGAATTCATCTCCGGACCGCTGACCGGTCGCCGGATGGTCGTCCCCCGGGAGGGACTGCTCGTCGGCCGCGACCCCTTAACTTGCCAAGTCGTGCTCGATGACCCCTTCATCTCCAAGCAGCACATCTTTGTCGGCCCTGACCCGCTCGATAAGACAGCGATCATCGTTACCGACAAGGGATCGACGAACGGCACCTTCCTGGATTCTCCTGCTGGGGAGCGACTGGAGGGGACACGGACATTGCAGAACGGCGATCAGGTGTACCTGGGGCAGCGGAACGCCTTCGTTTTACGGTTCGAGTAAAAAACGTCTACTCCAGTATTTCATGTCTCTCGAAATCTTAAATCTTAAGCGAAAAAACCCGGCCCTCGCCGTCCTTTCGGGGATGAGCGAGGGCCGGGTTTCTTATGTAATGACGTTCGTCTGCTGACAAAGTCTGCTGCCTATCTTCTATGAATGTTAGATGAATTGAGCTAAATTCTCCGTCTAGCGTTAAAAAACGGCTCTCACCCATCCTTTTCAGGAATGGGTGAGAGCCGTTTTAATCTATGCCCAAAAACCATGGGTGAAACAACAGGAACACTTTGTCACGGCCTATATCGTCCAACTAATTTTCCCGCACCAATAGATACCGCGCCAGTTCCCGCAGTAACTCCGCCTTCTCATCAAACCCATCAAGGCTGTCCAAGGCCGCCTGGACGACCCGCTCCGCCTCCTGGCGCGCCTTCTCCAGGCCCAAAAGCGCCGGGTAGGTGGCCTTGTTGTTCTTCTCATCGCTGCCGACGGGCTTGCCGATTTTTTCCGGATCGCCCTGGATGTCGAGCAAATCGTCGGTGATCTGGAAGGCGAGGCCAAGGTGGTCGCCGTAGCGGGAAAGCGCCTCCACCTGTTCGGGAGAGCCGCCGCCGAGGAGGGCTCCGATGCGCAAAGAGGCGCGGATCAGCGCGCCCGTTTTGTGGGCGTGTATGTACTCCATGGTGGCAAAATCGATCTGCTTGTTTTCCGATTCCATGTCCACGACTTGACCGCCTATCATGCCCAGGCTCCCAGCGGCCTCGGCCAGTTCGGCAATCACCTGGAGGACGAGGGCCGGCGATTGGCCGGAACGGAGCCCCTCTTCGGCGAGGACGCCGAAGGCGCGCGTCAGCAGGCCGTCACCGGCCAAGATGGCGGTGGCTTCGCCGAAGACCACGTGGTTCGTCGGCATGCCCCGGCGCAGGTCATCATCGTCCATGGCCGGCAGGTCGTCATGGATCAGTGAGTAGGTATGGATCATCTCCAGTGCGCAGGCAGCGGCCATCACCGCATCTTCATCGCCGCCGACAGCGCGGCAGCCGGCCAGGACCAGCACGGGGCGCAGGCGCTTGCCCCCGGCAAAGAGGCTGTAGCGCATGGCCTTATGGATCACCGGCGGCGCCACATCCTCCGCCGGCATGTAGCGGGACAGGGCCGCATCAACTTTGCTGTTCAGTTGCTTCATTTCCGCCTTTAGGTCCACGCTTATTCCCCTTCCTCAAATCGCTCTTCGACGACGGTCGCGCCGTCAGGGGTATCGATCAGCCGCTGCACCTTGGCCTCGTAGGCGTCCAACTGGGAATGGCAGTGACGGACCAGGCCGATGCCCTCCTGAAACAGCTTTAAGGATTCATCCAAGGGCGCATCGCCCGTTTCCAGCGACCGCACCACCTCTTCGAGGCGACCGATGGCCGCTTCGTAGGTCAGATTTGGGTTTGCTTTCCCATTTGCCACCGCCGATTCTCCCTTCTCTCTTCCACGCGGCAGGTCAGTTCGCCGCGCTGCAATACGATATCCACCCGTTCCCCTTCCGCCACGCCAGCACTGTCGCGAAGGACGTGTCCAGTCGGGTCCAGGCAAATTGCAAAACCACGGTCTAAAACGGCCAAGGGGCTGAGGGCGTCGAGCAGCCCCGCCTGCATGACCAGTTCCCGCCGCCGGTTCTGCTGTTCTTTTTGAACGGCTGCGATCAGCCGGTTTTTCAGGTCTTCCGTCCGGTCCCGCTTCTGGCGCAGGCGCTGGGGCGACGCCGCCGAAAGGAGACGCACCTCCAGTTCCTTGAGCCGTCCCCGCAGTTGGGCCGCCCGGCTGAGCGACACGGCCCGGCGCAGCCGCTCCTCAAACTGGTCTATGCGCTGGCGCGGGACGCGGAGCCTTACCATCGGGTTATTGAGCGACGGCCGTCCGGCCAGGGCCGACAGCGCCCGCCGTTCCCGGGCCAGGCGCACCGTCGTGGCCCGTTGCAACTGCAAGGCCAGGTCGTCAACACGACCGTGCAAGGCGCTGTAGAGGGGAACGACCAGTTCCGCCGCCGCTGACGGCGTGGCGGCCCGCACATCGGCCACCAGATCGGTGAGGGACACGTCCGATTCGTGGCCCACCGCCGACACAACCGGGACAGGGCAGGCAGCGATGGCCCGGCAGAGGGCTTCATCGTTAAAGGCCCACAAATCCTCCCGTGAACCGCCGCCTCGACCGATGATCACCACATCGACACCGGGCACGCGGACGATCAGTTGCAGTGCCCGGATCAGGCTCGGCACGGCCTCTTCCCCTTGCACGACGGCTGGAGCGAAGGCGATGTTCATGGCCGGGAATCGGCGTTTAATCACAGAAAACAAGTCTCGGATGGCCGCCCCGGTCGGCGCCGTCACAATGCCCACCTTGCGGGGCAGCGGCGGCAGGGGACGCTTGTGTTCGGCGGCGAAAAGGCCGTCCGCTTCGAGCCGTCTTTTCGCCTGCTCCAGGGCAAGAAAGATGCCGCCCAGCCCGGCCGGCTCCATCTCTTCGGCGTAGATCTGATAGATGCCGTCGCGCGGATAGACGCTCACCTGCCCACGCACGATCACGTTCAGGCCGTTTTCGGGACGGAAGGAGAGGTAGCGGTTTTTGCCGCGAAACATGACGGCTTTGACAACGCTATCCCTGTCTTTCAAGGTGAAGTACATATGGCCAGACGTGTGATGCTTGTAGTTGGAGATCTCCCCTTGCACCCACACATCGGCCAGCCGGGGCGCCTTTTCAAGGAGCCCCTGGATGTAGGTATTCAACTGGGTGACAGACCAGATCTTGTCCATCGGCGGCCCCCTTTTTGGCTCAATGCGCTGCGCTGGCGTGTCTCATCAACGCTACGCTGGAATGGATTCATCAAAACAGTTCGGCAAAAGAGGCAGCCGAATGGGGCGAGCGGAAGTAATGGACGCACCTGCGAAATTTTTTCGCGACACCGCCCCGGAAATCCTGCCAAGCGGTGTCAATCGCAAAACATGCGCTCCCCTAAAACGAATAGTGTATCCATTTTACCGCCCGCTCAGAGGCTTGAAAAGGAAAAAGCGCCGCAACGCAGCGCCTTTTTCATATATCTTACTTCTAGTTCGCCGCCTCGGCCGCCTTCGCCGTAATGTAGGCGTCGATGGCCTGGGCCGCCTTCTTGCCGGCGCCCATGGCCAGGATGACCGTGGCGGCGCCAGTGACGATGTCCCCGCCGGCAAAGACGCCGGGGATGGAAGTGCGGCCTTCTTCATCGGCGACAATGTTGCCGCGACGGTTCAGTTCCAGGCCGGCCGTCGACTTGGTAGCCAAGGGGTTCGGCCCCGTGCCGATGGCGACGATGACCGTGTCCATGTCCATGACAAACTCAGAGCCGGGGATCGCGACCGGCTTGCGCCGTCCCGAGGCGTCGGGTTCGCCCAGTTCGTAGCGGAGGCACTTCATCGCCTTTACCCAGCCGTTCTCATCGCCGATGATCTCGACGGGATTGGTGAGGAGCTTGAACTGAACGCCTTCCTCGCGGGCGTGTTCGATCTCCTCGGCCCGGGCCGGCATCTCCTTGTCGGAGCGGCGGTAGACGATGGTGACCTCTTCCGCGCCGAGGCGCACAGCCGTGCGGGCGGCGTCCATGGCCACGTTGCCTGCGCCCAGGACGGCCACCTTGCGGCCCAGTTTGACGGGCGTGCCGTATTCGGGGAAGCGGAAGCCCTTCATCAGGTTCGTCCGCGTCAAAAACTCGTTGGCCGAAAAGACGCCGCAGAGGTTTTCGCCGGGAATGCCCATGAAGTTGGGCAGACCCGCGCCGGTGCCGAGGAAGACGGCGGCATAGCCCTGTTCGTTCATCAGTTCTTCCACCGTCATGGACGGCCCGATGACGACGTTAAACTGCAACTCCACGCCGAGTTGACGCAGGTTGGCGATCTCTTTATCGACGATCGCCTTGGGCAGACGAAACTCGGGAATGCCGTACATAAGCACGCCGCCGGCGGTGTGCAAGGCCTCGAAGACGGTCACGGCGTAGCCAAGTTTGGCAAGCTCGGCGGCGCAGGTGAGGCCGGCCGGGCCGGCGCCGATGACAGCAACCTTGGCGCCCTTGGCCGGGGCGGCTTCGGTCGCGCTCGCGCCCTGGGCCATCTCCCAGTCGGCGACAAAGCGCTCCAGCCGCCCGATGGCGACCGGTTCCGACTTGATGCCCAGGATGCACTTTTCTTCGCACTGGCTCTCCTGGGGGCAGACGCGGCCGCAGATGGCGGGCAGCGCGTTTTTCTCTTTCAGCTTCACCGCTGCGCCGGCGAAATCGCGCTCGGCGACGGCTTTAATGAAATCGGGAATCAGCACCTCGACGGGGCATCCTTCCCGGCATTTGGGCTTTTTGCACTGGATGCAGCGGGCGGCTTCCTTGACGGCCTGCTCCTCCGTATAGCCGAGGGCGACTTCGTCAAAATTGGCGCGGCGGACCTGGGGGTCCTGGCAGGGCATCTCCTGACGGATCTTTTCCTTTAATGACACCCGCAGCGCCCCCCTTCGTGGTGGTGTTCCAGCGCCGCTAAGGCGCGCTTCTCCTCATCGCGATAGATGGTGAGTCGCTTGAGGGCCAGATCGAAATCGACCAGGTGGCCGTCAAACTCGGGGCCGTCGACACAGGCGAACTTGGTCTCGCCGCCGACGAGGACGCGGCAAGCGCCGCACATGCCCGTACCGTCCATCATCAGCGGGTTCATGCTGACGATGGTGTGGACGCCCATGGGACGGGTCGTGTTGGCGATGGCCCGCATCATCGGCATGGGGCCGATGGCCCAGACTCGTTGCAGGTCTTTGTTCGCTTCATAGAAGTCTTTCAGGGCGTCGGTGACAAAGCCCTTGCGGCCATAAGATCCGTCATCGGTGCAGACGATCAACTCGTCGCTGACAGCAGCCATCTTTTCTTCCCAGAAGAGCAGTTCCTTGTTGCGGGCGCCGATGATGGAGACGACACGGTTGCCCGCCTCCTTCAGGGCACGGGCGATGGGATAAATGGGAGCGATGCCGACGCCGCCGCCGACGACCACGACAGGACCGTCAAAGCGCTCAATCTCGGAAGGCACACCGAGTGGACCGACCACATCGAGGACCGCGTCCCCTGCTTCCAACTGGCCGAGCAGGCGGGTGCCCGCGCCGATCTCCTGGAAGATGGCCGTGATCGTCCCCTGCTCCCGGTCAAAGTCGGCGATGGTCAGCGGGATGCGCTCACCTTTCTCATCGGAGCGAAGAATAAAAAACTGTCCGGCCTTGGCTTTGGCCGCCACCAGCGGAGCTTTCAGATCGAAAAGCTTGACACTGGCGGAAAGGATCTCTTTCCGCACGATCGGGTACATTCGCCTGCTGCCTCCTCTATGCCATACTGCCGCACTACGCAAACGAAAACGTCTTACGAAAGCCGGACGCCGACCCTTGGCTTGCGATACTTGCGATAAAGGGACGTCGAACGCTGCTTCGGCAAAAGGACGTCAAAGCTGCTTTGCTAGACAGAGATCTATACTTTTTTTGAAAAACCCGGCGTCAAAACCTGTAAATCACCTGTGCACAGTTGAAAGTCCATTTTTATGATTCGTGACCCCATGCCCATCTCCTGCAAACCGGGGGAGGGCATGTTTTAAAAAATACGGACAAAGCCCGGCGCTTATGCTGCCGCCAGCCTGTCCGCACACTTATGACACAATATCCAGTGTACACCGTACAACCACTGCGGTCAACGGCAAGCAGTGGAAGCGGAGAGAAACTTGGCGCCTAACACAGCCACGCCGGCAGCGTTGTCGCCTGACAGGGCCGGTGTGGCAAAGGCGAGCCGGCCGCCGACAGCGCGGTGCTCCAACCGTTCCCGCAAGCGCCGCCGCAAAAAGCCGTTGGCCGCCACGCCGCCGACGATGAGGACCTCGCGACAGCCCGTCTCCTCGATGGCCCGGCGTAGGATCTTCTCCAACGTCGACGCCAGGCAGCGCTCGATGCCGCGGGCGATGGCCGCTGACGCAGCTTTTGTAGCGATGTCGCCGAGCATATCGCCACCGGCAGCTTCATTTGCTTTACGCCACTGATCGATGAGCCGCAGCGCCTGGGCCTCCGCGCCGGAAAAACTGACATTGTAGCCTTTCACCGAGGCGGGAAAGGTAATCGCCTCGATAGCTTCGATTGAACCTTCCGCCGCTCCTTCGGCGGCGCATCCCCCGCCGTCGCACTGGGCGGCCAGCGCCTCCAGGCGCGGTCCCGCCGGGAAGGGCAACCCTAAGGCCACGCCGACGCGGTCAACCAGTTGCCCGGCGTGCAGGTCTGTCGTCGCGCCCAACTTTTCTATGGAAAAAACCGCCCCAGCCGCGTCGAACTGCACCCGCAACAGTTCCGTCGTCCCGCCGGAGAGATGGACGGAGAGAAAGCCCTTCTCCAGCAGCGCATCAGCCTGTTCACGGTCTTCCAGAGAGGCGATCCCCGCCATGATGTGCCCCTCCTGGTGGGTCGTCGCGAAGAAGGGGATACCCTGCGCCGCCGCCACCGACCGCCCAACCGCCTCGCCAGCCAAAAAGACAGGCAGATAAGCGCCTTCCTCCGGCCTCGGGCGGGTGGAGACGGCGACGGCCTCAACGCGGACTTGCCGGAGACCTTCTTTACCGGCTTCCGCTTCCCCGAACTGGCGCAACTCAGCAAACAACGCTTCCATTACATGCGGCAATTGCCGGCCATGCAAAAAAAAGGCGTCTCCCTGGCGGAGACCCCTTTCTCCCTGCTTCACGGGCAACAATTGCCGTTTCTGGGCAAGCAGCCTTCCATCGAGGCTGGCAAAGGCGACAGAGGTCGTATAGCAACTCGTGTCGATGCCCAAAACTCCGCGAATGATTTCAGTCCCCATGGGCTACACCTCGTTGACACCAGGCGGCCGAGCGTCCTGTTCGGCCATGGAAAGCGTCTCCGGGTTCGCCGCTGTTTCTGGAATCACCGTGGTCGTCACTGGGTTCGTCACTGCGGCGGGCGCACCTTCCTGCGCCGGAGTCTTTTCACCCCGCGACTCGCGGATCTCCCGGGCCAGTTGACCGAGGATGCCGTTGACGAACTTGGCCGACTCCTCATTGGCGTAGATCTTCGCCAACTCAATGGCCTCGTTGATGGCCGCGTTCAAGGGGATGTCCTTCCGAAAGAGCATCTCAAAGATAGCCACGCGAAGCAGGTTGCGGTCCACATGGGGCATCCGCTCCAGGTTCCACTCCTTAGCCAGGCGGCGAATGTTCCCGTCGATCGTCTCCCGGTTCGCCACCGCCCCTTCGACCAGTTCCCGCGCAAAGGCGGCGGCCGCCTCGCTGATCCCGAATTCTTCACTGGCGTACTGCAAGGCATCAGCCGGTTCCATCCGGCCCACATCAGCCATAAACAACGTCTGCAAGGCAGTTTCCCGCCCTTGTCGCCTGCTCAAATGTCTCGCCCCTCCCCGTATTTATGATTATTCTTACCGCAAACGGCTTTTTCTCTCTTCCTCTACGGGATCGAAGGTGATCTGGATCTCCTTCGGCTCCATGCCGGTCGACGATTCGAGCACATGGCGCGTCGCCTGCTGGATCTTTTCCCCGAGGGCAGGTAGCCCTACCTTCAAATCAGAGGCCACATGCAACGCGATGGTAATGCCGTCAGACACAGTGTGGATGCGTACCCGCAACCCCCGGATGCCGACAAAACCGGCCACAGCGCCACGGATCAGCCCCTCGATGGCCAACCGGGAGATCTGCACCTTCCCGTGGGGCGTGCGCGCCAATATCGTCATGCCCTTCATCGGCCGAGGCCAGGCCCGGAACAAAAACCACCCCGCCAAGATTAAATAGAAGATCGCCCCAACAGCCCAGGTCGCGCGAACACCCCCCTGCCGCCAGGTGGTCAAGTACCTTTCCACAGTATCAGCGCCGCCGGCGTCTGCCCCGCCGCCGCCCGAAAAAGCGGCTGCCACGATGATGATGGCAATCGCCGCCGGCGGCAACGCCACCAAAAAAGCCAGCGGACGACTCGGCCCTTCCATGCCTGACCCCTCCCCGCTCGTTTGCCCGGCAACAGGTCGGACGGGCAAAACCCCCCTGAGATCCGTCGGTCTCAGGGGGGCCTCGATCATCTCACCCGGTCATCCTCTTTTGTTTCCGGCGTGGGGAAGTTCACCCCTTGAATATGCACATTGACCTCGACGACGGTCAACCCGGTCATGCTCTCGATGGAGCGCTTCACATTTTCCTGGACGCGCTTGGCCACCTCGGGGATGCGGCTGCCGAAATTGACGATGATGTTCATGTCAATGGCCGCCTCCCGTTCACCGACCTCGACCTTGACGCCTCGGGTCAGGTTCTTGCGACCGAGCATCTCGGCGATGCCGCCGCCCAAACCGCCGCTCATCGCGGCGACGCCTTCCACTTCAGTCGCCGCCAAGCCAGCGATGGTCGCAACGACCTCCTGGGCGATACGGACGTGGCCGATATCCTGCTTGGTTGTGATGGTATCCATGTGTACGGGCACCCCCTGGTGAGGATTTCCGATGGAGAGTGTCCATCATGTAGTATTGTACCAAAGGGAGGGAGAGTATACCAGATGCGAAAGTAATAGAAAAGGCTACTTGTTATCGGGTAAATACTTCTTCAAGCATAGTAGGACGTATGTCTTATCCACAAGGATTTAAAAATCAAACGCCGAATATTACAAGTCGTTGGTCGTGTTTGCCATGGTGTTTTTTTCAATTTAACCGGTGTGGTATTCAATATGTTTTATCAATAACTTATATCTCTTTTTTATTTGAGTTTTTATTTTAATACAAAAATAACCCGTGATTAGGTCACTACTCAAAAAATCTATAAAGCGAATATGTAGTGCTATTAAAAATTTTATTACATTTAAAGAAAAGGGGTTTGAAGTCTATGAGCATTACTGAAAAAAAGGAATACTGTACACAATATTAATCACTGCTTTAACTACTGCAATCACATGGACTGTAAATGCTGGTTTAGACAAAATTAAGATTGACCATTTGGGTTTACCCGGCACTTTAGAAAAAACAGACTCGGATGTTAAGGTTCCTACTAAAGAACCCGTTTCTGAGACTGTTCAACAATCTACTGAGTCCCTAAAAAAAACCGTTACTGAGCCTTCGAAACAATCAGTAACTGAACCTGTTAAACAAGCCACTACTGAGACTAACCAAACTATTAGTAAATCTAATAAGCCTCAAATGGCGGGTTCACTTATGGTTAATTTAAATGGCATTGATAAGAATTATTCTACTAATAATCCAATTGACAATAAAGGCATTAATAGTAGTTGGACAATATTTTTTTATAGCCGGGACAGCATATATATATATCATTACCTTCTGATGTTAAAACTGGTGATACGTTTTCGGCAGAGGATGGACAAATATCAACTTTAAGTTCGGTTCCAGTATCATTTTCATTTATGTATACTGAGAAAAATGGTATTTCTTATTCTTTAGTGGAAAGGTCTTTTTATGCGTTTTGGTTAATTATAGATAAATGGGAAGGCAGGGGGGGATATGCTGAAGGAAGATTTACAGCAGAAATACGGCCGAGTATAGGTAATTCAATAATCATGAAGAATGGAAGCTTTTCCGTTAAAATTAGAGATTAATGCAAGGATGTAATATTTAATATTTCTCCTTTACCTCCTGCTGAATAATAAAGGTCTTCTGCGATTTCTGCGCAATCATAGCCCAATTCGTGGCGGGGCAACTCATTCATTTTCTCTTATAACTCGCAGCGTTCGATCCCATGCGTCTGTTCCACGTAGCCGTTTTGCCGAGCAGTCGAGCTAAACTTGTCGTGCGCATGTACAACTTGCCGTTTGAGTTAAACACATCGGAACTTGATGAACTGATCGTCGCAATCATACTCTTATCGCTCTTCGTTTCATAGACGGTTTGTGTGACGGCGCTGTGCTTCCATCCCAGTTAAGCCCGTAGCCAAATTGAGCGCCCACATTCTCACTTAAATATTGTTTTTTGGGCCATCAGGACAAAAAAAGACTGCCGACAACGACCTTTGTCGACAGTCTGGGGGCTTCGATGACGAACTCGTCGAGGGCGCGCTGCATGCGGGCGATGGACTCGTTGCGGTCGCGGCCTCGATAAGAATTACGGCTTCCTGTTGCTATAAAGTCTGGTTTCACCATTGGGAGTGGACACAGCAAATATAATATTTTCCCCGTCAGGAGATACGGCTAACGCATAAAGGTTATCCACATCTTCACTTCTAATGATCATTTTGTTAGACGCTATTTCGTACAGGAACAACTGTTTTTTGGCTCGAGAAGAGGATTCTGTAAATCCTCCCATCCTGCCGTTCCACACGTTGCTCACGGGATTGCTTTCTTCAAAATTAGCGCGTTTGATCGTCTTCTTGCCTAGATCGAGAAAACCCCACGGTTTTTCAGCGGACGGTTCTTTATAAAAGAATCGAATGATCTCGTCATTTGAAATCTGCGGATCCAAAAAGGTATTGTTATCTGGGAGATTCGTCAGTGAGGCGCTTTTATCTGCGAGGTTATACTTTGCCAGTATGCTCTTGTTGCCTTCTTTATAGGCCACAAGCACATGATTCTTATCGGCCCAATATGCTCGGTATGCGTTTACAAAGGGCAATTTTTCTGTAGAGAGAAGTTTGTTATCGGTCAGGTATACGGCGCTGGTTTTCGTTTTAAAGTCATTCTCAAGGATGAGCAGTTTATAGTTCTCTTCGTTAAAAAATACATCGTTGACGTTCGGAAACTTCTCTTTCACCTCATTAATCAGATTCCTTTTCATCTTGACGGCGTTATTTTCAATCGAGAGAACGCTATCATTTCTTATGATAGAGAAACTGTTCGGGTCTTTGATCTTAACGGATGCATCAGGATAAAGCGTATACTCGGCACATAACATAGTCACCTTGTTATTTTTTAAATCGTATTTATAGAGATCACAATTGGCGCTGCTGTCATCTGGATTGTTTTTTCCGTTAAGAACCGAGAATATAATGTTATTGTTGTCTAAAAAGTCAATTCCACTGATCGGTTTGAACTTAATTTTGCTATTTAAGTCTAATAACTCTTTGTTCTTAAACTTTCCCGATTCATTACTGACTTCTGGTTTATTCTCTTTAAGAACCTGATAGTATTGGGAACCGGGATTGTTTATTTTAAGGCTCGGTGTCGACATTTCCTGGCCTTTTTCTTGACTTCTTATGTTCACGGCATTTTCAGTTACGGGAGTCGCAGGTTTATTTGAAGTATTGCAAGCAGCCAGCGCCGGAGTTAGTAATAATGCGATAAGTACGATTGATTTCGTCTTCATAAAAACACCTCTCACTCTTCATTAAACAGCACGATAACCCCCCTATCAATCAGTTGATACGGGGGTTATCGTATTATTGTGGACGAATGTTAATAACCAAAATACTGCATTGCGTAGTAAATGTTTTGCGAAGTAAAGTCGCTATCGCTGCCAGAGGCGTCACTCGTTTTGCTTGCCCATTCGACACCACAATGTAAATGAGTGCCGCTAGAGTTGCCTTTAGAGCCTTCCGTGCCTATCTGTTGACCATGGGAAACATAGGATCCTTGTTGTATTCCGCTTTGAATCGAATTCATATGCCGGTAAAAAATCGTTTCGTTAATGTCAGAGCAATAAATAGCCACCAACCCCACAGTGGCGTCCACTTTGGTCACATAGCCAGGCGACCCCCAATGAGTAACAGGTTCCCCTGTTGTCCCTTTGATCATATCTAACCCTTCATGGGCGCCTCTTTGAGAATAGGAATAGGTTCCCCACATGTTCGTATAGTAAGGCGTAGCCGTGGTATCTCTAAAGGCGTTAGAAAAAATCCGGCCCGCATAATACGACTGGGTCTGCCGAATGGCATCCGAACTTGGAGTGCCCGATGCTTTACAAAAATAGTCGTTACCGTACCCCGGCATATTGCAATTAACATAATCCCCGGGATAGTACTGCATAACAGCAAAAGCGCTCGTGCACATCGTCAAGGAGATCAAGGCGCCGCTCAAAGCAACAGCCAGCTTTTTTGTAATTTTCATTTCTAATCACCTCTAGTTCTTCAGATTTTCCAGGTGTTTCGCTTTGATTGCCTTTTTATAACCAAGATGTTCATCATACTGTTTGTCCGCTTCATTGATTTGCTCTGTCAGTTCTTTAAGAACAGAATCGGGTTGGGTCAGGATATTGTCGTAAGATTGATATTCTTTGAGCATTTTACGGGCTGTTTCCAGCGAGATCCCTCTTTTTTGCAGTTGTTCCGCTTGTTCAGAACGAGGAGCATAGATTTTTTCCGTTTTTGCGTTCGAGTAGGCGTTAAAGTCTGCGTTTGTCCAGTTAGCATACTCGGCCTCGCTGAGTTCGGGGTAGATTCCTTTGATCAACTCTTGCTGCCTCTTCGATAGTTTCCATGACGCTTCTAACTTTTTAAAATCATCGTTATCCATGTTAGCGATATCTGTTTCGCTAAAACCCCGTTCTTTCAGTTCCTTTTTTTGGTTATCGTCCAAATCGAATAGATCATGATAGGCTTGCGCAATTTCTGCTTTGCTTTTACCCGTTACATCCACCTTGGAATCTGTGCCATTCGCATAAACCGGTAGTGATACAAAGGCGCAAATTGTAAGCGCAGAAGCAATTTTTAAGAGACGATTGTCCTTGATCAAGTGTAGTCCCCCTTCCGTAATCTTCCTTCAAGCTCAGATTTCTTTTGACGATTCGTGTCAATGAAATGAAACAATCCACTCTACAATTTGACGTTCTGGAACAGTGTCTTTTTTATCACCCCCTTTCCGAGCAGATATCCCCTCGTATAGCACTAACCGAAAATCAAAATTTTGGTTAGCCGCAATATGGTTTCGATTGCAACCAATCGACGCATATCATTGGAATTCTGTAATGATAATACGACCATATAAATGAAATTCCTTCATAATGTACCCAAAAGGAACATATTTCTCCCTAAATTTAAAAAATGTCACAATATATCTATTTGTAACTAATTATTACATGTGCTAATGTATTGAAAAAAATAGTTTATCAAAAAGCTGGTTCGAACAAATACTATGGCTTATATATTGATTAAGTAAAAAGCCGACAGCGCATAAAACGCTGCCAGCCGAATGTGCAGACCATAGCAAGCCCTCTATGTCACCTTGAAAGAAAAAAACAACCCGCCCACACATGTGGCCGGGTTGTTTCATGCATATTTACGGTTGTTAGAAGGTCTCCCGCCCTATTCCCCCATCATCCGCCGCTGGATGAAGTTCGTGTAGACTTCACCCTTCTGGAAGAAGGCGTTGCCCAGCACTTTTTGCTGGAAGGGGATGGTTGTCTTGACGCCTTCGATGACGAACTCTTCGAGGGCGCGTTGCATGCGGGCGATGGCTTCGTTGCGGTCACGGCCCCAGACGATCAGCTTGCCGACCATCGAGTCATAGGTGGGCGGGATGGTGTAGCCGGCGTAGGCGGCGCTGTCGAGGCGGACGCCCAGTCCGCCGGGGGGATGGTAAGCGGTGATCTTGCCGGGGCTCGGCATGAAGTTGCGGGCGGGGTCTTCGGCGTTGATCCGGCATTCGATGGCGTGGCCGTTGATGACGATATCGTCCTGGGTGTAGCCCAGGGGCTCGCCGGCGGCGATGCGGATCTGTTCTTTGATCAGGTCTTTGTTGGTAATCATCTCGGTGACAGGGTGCTCGACCTGGATGCGGGTGTTCATCTCAATGAAATAATAATGGCCGTGCTTGTCCAGCAGGAATTCGACGGTGCCAGCGTTCACGTAGTTGACGGACTTGGCGGCCAGGACGGCCTGTTCGCCCATCTCCTTGCGCAGTTCCGGCGAGAGAGCCGGCGACGGGGCTTCTTCCAGCAGCTTCTGGTTCCGCCGCTGGATGGAGCAGTCGCGCTCGCCCAGGTAGACCGTGTTGCCGAACTGGTCGGCCATGATCTGAAACTCGATGTGGCGGGGCTCTTCGATGTACTTTTCGATGTAGACGGCCTTGTTGCCGAAAGCGGCTTCCGCTTCGGTCTGGGCCGTCTGGAGGGCGTTGAAGAGGTCCTTGTCCGAGTGGGCGATGCGCATGCCGCGCCCGCCGCCGCCAGCCGAAGCCTTGATCATGACCGGGTAGCCGATCTCGGCGGCGATCTTTTCGGCCTCTTCCTCAGAGGTGACGATGGACTCGGAACCGGGGACGACGCGGACACCAGCCTTGATCATCGTCTCCCGCGCCACGGCCTTGGAGCCCATGGACTCGATGGCCTTGGAGCCGGGACCGATGAACTTGATCTTGCAGGTTTCGCAGATCTCGGCAAAGTACGCGTTTTCCGAGAGGAAGCCGAATCCGGGGTGGATGGCTTCCGCGCCGGAAACGGTGGCGGCGCTGATGATGTTGGGGATGTTCAGATAGCTGCGGTTCGAGGGCGCCGGTCCGACGCAGTAGGCTTCATCGGCCAGCTTGACATGGAGGGCGTCTTTGTCCATCTCCGAGTAGACGGCGACGGTCTGGATGCCCAGTTCCTTGCAGGCGCGGATGATGCGGACGGCGATCTCGCCGCGGTTGGCGATCAGGATCTTGTTAAAGAGGCTGTGGTGTCCCATTGAGGCGCCCCCTTAGGCTTTTTCAACGAGGAAAAGGGTTTGACCGTATTCGACGGGCGCGCCGTTTTCCACGAGAATTTCGACGATGGTTCCTTTGATCTCGGCTTCGATTTCGTTCATCAATTTCATGGCTTCGATGATGCAGACGGTCGTGCCGTTTTCCACCTTGCTGCCCTTTTCCACGTAGGGGCGGGCGTCGGGGGCTGGGGCGCGGTAGAAGGTGCCCACCATGGGCGAGGTGATGGCGACGACGTTCGGGTTTTTGGACAGATCGGCGGCCGGTTTGGGCGCAGGCGCGGCGGCTTCAGCGGCAGGCGCGGGGGCTGCGGCTACAGGGGCGGCGACCATAACGGGAGCAGGGGCGGCGGCGGGGGCATGGATGGCCGATCCCTTGCGGATCGCTAATTTGACGCCATCGCTTTCCACTTGCAGTTCAGCGATGTCCGTACCGTTCAGAACCTGGATGAGTTCTTTGATTTCTTGGACGTTCACCTTCGTATCCTCCTTCTGCGTGTTCCCTCTGACGGGAGCGGACTGGTTCCCCCCGGGTTGAGGGGCCGGCGGGTCTTCCTGGTTCTGAACGACCGGGGCGACCACGTGGGCTTGCGGGTTTTTCCTGTATTCGAAGAATTTTAATGCCACTTGCGGGAACAGGGCGTAGGACAGGACATCTTCCTCGCTCTTGGCCAGCGGGCCCAGTTCGCGGCGGACGCGGTCCATGGCCGGCTCCAGCAGGTCGGCGGGACGGCATTCGATCTGGGGATCGTCCTTGAGGATTTTGGTCACGATATCCTGACGAATCGGCGCCGGCGGCTTGCCGTAGAGGCCTTTCACATAGCCCTTGACCTCGCCGGGCACCAGTTTGTAGCGCTCGCCCGTGAGGACGTTTAAGACAGCCTGGGTGCCGACAATCTGGCTGGTGGGGGTGACAAGGGGCGGGTAGCCGAAGTCGGCCCGCACCTTGGGCATTTCATTCAAGACATCGTTCAGGCGGTGGCGCGCCTTCTGCTCTTCCAACTGGGTGATCAGGTTGGTGATCATGCCGCCGGGGACCTGGTGGTCGAAGACGAGCATGTCGTTGAGGCCGGTGATCCCCCGCTTGTAGCCGAGGCGCTTGCGCAGGTCCTCGAAGTACTGGGTGATCTCGAAGATGCGGTGGATGTCGAGGCCCGGGTCATAGGGGGTGTCGCTGAAGGCCCGCACCAGCGTCTCGACAGGCGGCTGGGAGGGACCGAAGGCGAGCGGCAGGGAGGCGCAATCGATGATGTCGGCGCCGGCTTCAACGCCTTTTAAGAGGGCGCCGACGGCCATGCCGCCGATGTAGTGGGTGTGCAGTTGCAAAGGAAGGTTGACCCTTTCCTTGATCAAGGTGACCAGTTCCCGCGATTTGAAGGGCAGGAGGAGGCCGGCCATGTCCTTGATGCAGAGGGAGTCAGCGCCCATCTCGGCCAGTTGGGTGGCCGTCTCCACATAGTGCTCCATCGTGTGGACAGGGCTCATCGTGTAGACGATAGAGGCCTGCACATGGGCGCCGGCTTTTTTGGCGTGGCGCATGGGCGCTTCCATGTTGCGGATATCGTTGAGGGCGTCAAAGATGCGGATGATGTCGATGCCGTTTTCGACGGCTTTGTGGACAAAGGCCTCCACCACGTCGTCGGGGTAGTGGGTGTAGCCGACAAGGGATTGGCCCCGCAGGAGCATCTGCAGGGGGGTGCGACGAAAATGCTTTTTCAGGATGCGCAGTCGTTCCCAGGGATCTTCATTCAGGTAGCGCATGCAGACATCGAAAGTGGCGCCGCCCCAAACCTCAACGGAGTGATAGCCCACCTTGTCCATCTTTTCAACGATTGGGAGCATGTCCTCCAAGCGCATACGGGTGGCCCACAGGCTCTGGTGGCCGTCCCGCAGTGTCGTCTCGGTGATTTTTACCCTGCGTTGCTCTTGCACTTGATTCCCTCCGTCTCTCCGAGCGGCACGGCGTCGTGGTTCCCTGGTTCCGCCGCTTCCGGACAAAATAGAAACTCAGGTCGTTGTTGGAGTGACAACTCCTGAGTTATTCGCTAGCGACAATGCTAGACACTTACCATATATTATAGAGTTCGGACGATTCAGACGCAAGGCGTGATTCTCCATGTATACAGAATAACCGATTTTCCCCATCAAATAAACGACTTCTGTCGAAAACCGGCTGTAGGCAGGGGGCTCGCCGCTTCCGGACGGTAACCTTACCGGTTCATCACCGATACCTCATTTGTCTTGACGCCTGTCGATCGAGCCACCAGTTCGGCGATCTTGCCCTTTTCGGCTGGTGACAACTCCCTGGCGGCGACGATCACCGATACGGTGTTGGGCTGGATCAGGACGACGGCGTCGCGGTAGCTGTTGGCGATGAGCAGCCGTTCCGTCTCCATCTCCTTTTTAATCTGCTCGCTGATCTGGAGCAGTTTTTTCTGGGCCTCCTTGCGCGTCTCGCCGGAGGACTGGTCATTGCGGACGATCTCCTGGAGGATTTCGATCTGCTGGCTGCGGACGCGTTCCCGCTCCATGCGGTATTCGGAAAAAAAGTCCTGCCCTTTGTTCTGGAACTGGCCGGGGTTGGGCAGCGCCGGGCCGGCTGTCGGGGTGGAGTCAGAGGTGGAGGTTGCGTCAGAGGCAGCGGTTGCAGACGGATTCGCGCCAGTCGATTTTCCGAAGGGAACCGCCGCAACGGGAGGTGTCTTTGAGGCGGAAGGAGACGCCGGAGCGGAAGGGGCCGCCGGCGCAGCAGAGGACGCCGGGCCGGAGGACGTCGGACCGGAAGGCGCCGGGTCCCCGAAGATCCGGTCGCTCTCTCGTAAAGCCACCGTAAAGACGAGATCGCTCATGGAATAGACGCCGAAGAATCCGACAGCCGTGACAAGGACGCCCGCCAGCAGGGCGAGGACCTTGCGGACCGGCCACTGGGGCGGGCTAGGCAGCCAGGACGGTTTTCGGATGATCCGGATTTTCATCGCTTTTCCTCCCGTGGAAAGACGCTGACCTTATGGGCTGGGATGTCGAGGAGGGTGCAGACGGCCCGGCTGATGTTCTGGCGCACATTGGCGTCTCTCGCCCCGTCGGCGACAACGAGGACGCCGGCCACCTGGTAGCGCAGTTCCCGCACGACCACCGGCTGCTCTTTGGTGGCGCTGCTTTCTTTGACCACCACGACGGTACGGCTGTCCGTGTTGTCCGAGGTCACCCGGGTACCGCCGGATTTGTCCTTTTCTTCGATCTTCTTGTTGTTGGCGTTGCTGTTGGTGGCGTATTCGGACTGGGTGCCCTGAGCGAGGCTGACGACCACTTCGGTCGCGCCGACGCCTTCAATCTTGGAGACGGCGCCGGACACACGCTCACTCAGCAGCCGCTCCTGGGCCGCCAGTTCGGATCCCCGGCCTGTCCTCGCCGCCTCTCCCGCCGGCGTCGCTGTCGTCGGCGCCGTCTCTTGACCTGGCCAGATGCCCGTACCCTGTGGACGTTCTTCATTCATCATCAGGGCGACGCCCAGGAAAACAACGACGGCGATTACAGCCAACAGCTTGTCTTTCGGCTGTTTGAGCCAGTTCATCGGTTATCCTCCCCCCGTTTCCGCCGGTTTTGTTGAAAAACCGGTCTGCTTATTCCCACAACACCCGGATTCGCTCCGGCGGGACGCCGTAGAAACCGGAAAGTGTCCGGATGATCTCCTGGGCCGTGGCCTCCCTGTCCGTCCCTTCATTTTGCGAAGGAACTACCCCTGGAGCGTTAGAAGGAACGGTTCCTTGCGCGCTAGAAGGGGCAGCGCCCGGCGCACTCGCAGGCTCCCGGACGTGGACATCATCGACCATCACCGGCGCCACCGCCTCTTTCCTTCCATTCCCTGCTTTTCCCGCCCCATCGGGCCGCAGGGTGACGGTGATTTGCCCGATGGCCGTCTTGTCTTCCCCCTGGCCGCCCAGGTCCACCTGGGCCGAAGCCGCTTGCACGCCCGGCTTGAGCCCGACCAGCGCCTCCACCTGGCGTTGCAGGCGGCTCTTCGCCTCTTCCCGGGCCTGGTGGAGTCCCTCTTCCCGCAAGGCCTCTCCCCGGCGGCGGATCTCGTCGTAGCCGGACACCGCTTGGGCAGGCATGTCCCCGCCCAGCGTAGCGGCCCAGTTGTTTTTGTTCACCCAACTCATGATCGGGTTGAGCACGGCGACCATGATGAACAATCCCGCCACCAGCCGGACGAGGGACTGCAAACGGCCGTTGGGCAGGAGCATGTCCAGCAGGGTGCCCACCAGGATGATCAACAGCACCTGTTCGATGATCTGGCGTAGGATGTCCAGGCCGCTTCCCCCCTTTACCGCAGCATGACCGTCAGGTTGCCGGCTCCGACGACGATGGTGAGCGCCAGGAAAAACATGAGCCCGACAGAGGCGACGGCGCCGAAGATCAGGGTGAGGCTGCCGCCGATCGTCTCCAAGCTGTCGGCCACGGGGCTGTCGCCGATGGGCTGGAGCAGCGCCCCGGCCAGCCGGTAGATCAGGACGAGTGCCAGAATCTTCAGCGACGGCAGGATGCAGAGGATGGCGATAATGACGAGGCCGATGAGGCCGATGCCGTTTTTGAGCAGCAGCGACGAGTTGACGATGACCTCGAAGCTGTCGGCGACGAGGCCGCCCACCACCGGTAGCAAGGCGTCGGTGGCGTATTTGGCCGTCCGCAGGGTCACGCCGTCGGCAACGGCCCCAACAGCGCCGTAGATGCTGATGACACCGAGAAAGACGGTGATGAAGAGGCCCATGGCCAGCTTGTAGCCGTCCTTGATCAGGTTCTGCAGATTTTTCACCTTGAACTGGGGAGACACGTGGTTGAGAATCCCCAGTGCGGCGGAAAAGAGGATGAGCGGAAAAATCCAGTCCTTGATCAGGGTGCTGATCAGGGTGATGGTGCCGAAGATGACAGGATGAAAGAGCGCCCCCGAGGCAAATCCGCCCATGGCTGTCAGCAGGGTGAGCAGGACCGGCAGGATGGCCTGCATGAAGCGAACCATGTCTTCGATGGCGCCCCGGCCCGTCTGGATGGCGGTATGGAAGCTGTGGATGGCGATGGTGATCAACACCATGTAGCCGACGGCAAAGGCCACCTTAGATACCGCCCCCGATTCGAAGGATGACTGGAAGTGGTTGAGGACGGCGACAACGACGGCCAGGATGATCAGTTCCCCCAGCAGCGCCGTGTTGGACAGCACCTCCTGAAAGAGATAGCCCATGACGCCCCGGAAGACCTCGCCGACGGACAGGCTCACATTGCCGTTGCGGATGTCCTCCATGATCGTGCGGGGATTCAGGGAGGGCAGGTACTTCCCCTTGTCCCGCTCCAGTTCATCGAGGACCCGTTGGAATTCGGAGAGGTCGACGGCAGGGCCTTGACCGCCGTCGCCGTTGCCGGAGGGGTCGCCGGCAGTTCCATTAATGGATACAGCAGTGGATGCACCGGATGGGCTCGATGCAGCGTTGGCGCCGGTATTGGCTATGGCGCCGAAAACGCCATCCACCCCAAGCGGTGGCGCTCCCGTCTGAACTGGCGCAACGGAAATCGGTGCCACCGGTTCGGCAGCCGCCTGTGATGGCTGCGTTCCAGACAACAAAAGGACAGACATCGACAGCGCCATCAAGGATCCAAGGCCCCATCGGGATACCCGCCTGGCGCCTTTCCATTCAAGCCATCGTCGCAAAAAGCTACCCGGCCTCATGAGGGGCCACCTCGCGGCAAGAGGCCCATCAGCGAATCCATCAAGGCCAGCAGGATCGGAAGCGCCAGCACCATCACCAGAATTTTGGCCGCCATCTCCACTTTGGAGGCGATCGTCGACTCGCCGGCGTCCCGGCAGATCTGTGCCCCGAACTCCGCGATATAGGCGATGCCGACAATCTTCAACAGCGTCGTCAGGTAGTAGCGGTTGATCTGCGCCTTGTTGGCCAAGTCCTCCAAGACCTGAATGACGGCGGAGATCTTGGTCAGCACGAACAGGAACAGGATCACCCCGGCGGCGATGCTCAGTTGGACAGCCAGTTCGGGGCGCTGCTTGCGCACGATGACCAGAAAGATGGTCGCGATGATGCCCACCCCGACAACCTGAAGAATCTCCACGGCCCACCTCCTCTCTCCACCTTCGCTCCGCCCAAGATGCTGCAAAATTTGCGCTAGGCTGCTGCGTTCATCGAGATCAGATCCCTGACAAGTAGGTATTGGATTCATGACATAGCGGTTAATAGAGGGAGAAGACCGACCGGACCTGGTCAAAGAGATCGCTGATCAGGCGAAGGACCATGAGCGTCACCAGCGCCACACCGCTGATGGCCAACAGTTGCGCCAATTCTTCCCGTTTCGCTTCTTTCAGTATGGAATAAAAAATGGCGACGACGATGCCGATGCCGGCAATCTGAAAGATCTGCAGCATGTTCATTCTCTTGTCCTCCCCCTCACCAAATGGCCAGGACAACAGCAGCCCCGAACAAAACGCCCCCGTAAGACCAGACTTTTGCCATCCGGGTTTCCGTCTCCCGCGCCTCACTCTCTAAACAGGCCAGGCGGTTTTTCACCTCTTCGATGCGGTGCAGTTGATCCTCTCGCGGCCCAGCGCCCAGGCCGAGGGCCAGCCGCGCCAGTTCTTCCGCGTCAGACCGCTGCAAGGGCGTGGCGGGCAGCCATAGCTCCAGCGACTGCAGCCAGATCTCCGACGCGGCCTGTCCTTCCGCCTCGCGCAAACGGCGGCCCGCTTCGGCAAAGAGCGATTTGACAGGCGCGCTGGCGGTCCGGCTTACCTGCTCCAGCGCGTCGGGCAGGTGGGTCGCCCTGTAGGCGATCTCCGTCGCCAGCATCCCCAAGGCCGATTGCAGCGACGCCAGGATCTGCTTCCGGCGGGAAAGATCCCTTGACGTCATCAGCCCTCCGGCGGAGAAGGCGCCGAGGATCAGCGCCGCGCCGACCAGTTTCCCCATGCACTTCCCTCCTCCAGACGGTTACCGTCGGCATCGTACAGGCCCTCCAACGTGCCGGGTCCCTCCCGGCGGCTGAGGACGACCAGGCGTTGAAAGACATTCCACTTCAGCATCCGCGACAGCCCCGGCCGGGTGAGCAACTCTTCCCGGTTCCGCCCATGGGCGGTGGCCAGCAGGGTGACGCCGCTGTGCACCGCTTCTTCGACAGCCAGCACATCCTCTTCACGGCCGATCTCGTCTGTGGCCAGCACCTGCGGTCCCATCGAACGAAGCAGCCGCAATAGCCCTTCCGCCTTCGGGCAGCCGTCCAGCACATCGGTCCGGGGACCCACGTCATTTTGGGGACAGCCGCGATAACAGGCGGCCACCTCGGAACGCTCGTCCACCAATCCGACGGTCATGCCCGGTAGACCGATTTCCGGTCGTCCCGCGCTGATCTGCCGGATAATGTCCCGCAGCAGTGTCGTTTTCCCCCCGCTGGGCGGCGAGATGATCAACGTGGAATAAAAGACCCCCTCGCCGGCGGCAAGCAGTTGGGGCAACAGGGGATCGGCCACACCGGGAAACTGGCGGGCGATGCGGATATTTAAGGAGGAAACAGGGTGGATCGTTTTCACCCGTCCCCCATCGAGGATCACCCGGCCGGCCAGTCCCACCCGGTGTCCGCCTGGCAGCGTTAAAAATCCCTGCCGGAACTCCTGTTCCAGCGCATAGACGGAACAATGGGCGATGAGATGAATCGTCTGAATCAATTCTTCCTCGGTGACGGATCGCAACAGTTGATCGCCTGTCCTGCCGCAGAGGGCCAGCGGTCGCCCGGCGCGAAGCCGGATTTCCGTTATCTCATCGATCAGCCTGGGTTGGGCGACCAATAACTCAGTCAGGAGGGAACGGAGCGATGGCGCCAAGTAGGGCAGCAGCCGGGTCGTCCAGTTTGCATCAACCCCCGGGGCATTCGGCAAACTCGGCGTGCTTGGCCCGAGCGTCATCGTTTCCGCCTTGTCTGGAACGACCATATCCGGCAGCGTCCTGCGGGAGCCCCTTTCATCAAGGACAGCCACACCATCGGAACCGCTCGTAAGGCGCCAACGCATTCTTGTCCCCCCTTTCCCTACAAAAACATATGCCCTCCTGCCAGGATTATGCAAAAAGAGAAGGCCTCTGCCCTTATCCGGCGAGGCCTTCTCTTTTCATATCAGGATACTGCGCGATTAATGGTTGTGCGATTAATGGGTGGCGATTAATGGGTGTGCGGGTGGTGGGCCGCATCATCACAGTCGCAGCCGCATTCCTCTTCCCCGCCCGTCAAAATCCGTTCTTCCATATCCTCGTCGCCTTCCTGGACGAAGATCACCTGACGGCAGGAGGGGCAGGTCACCTCCAGGTAGTCGTCGTCATCGAGCAGTTCGGCGTCGAAACAGACGTTTTCCTGGCAGGACGGGCAGGCGATCTCGACGATGTCCTCATCATCCTCATCGTCGTCATCTTCGTAAATGTCCTGCTCCAGTTGGAAGAGGTCGTCGTCCATGCTCTCCACAATCTCGTCGAGGCGTTCTTGTTCGGCTTTCAGCGTGTCGATGGTGTCGGCCATGTCGCCGAGCACCTGCAACATTTCGGTGAGCAAGCGCCCTTCCCGGGAACTGGCCCCCACGTTCATGCCCTCTGCCAAACCTTGCAGGTAGGAGATGCGCTGGCGTAACTTTTGCAAAACAAAATCCCTCCCGGATCCTTCGGATTGCCATCGGCTATCCGTAGTATCTCCGGGAGGGATCGATCTTAGGCACGATTTGACTCTCTTAGGCGCGGGAAACGTAAGCCCCCGTCCGGGTGTCGATGATCAGCATTTCCCCTTCGTTGATGAAGAAAGGAACCTGAACGATGGCGCCCGTTTCCAGAGTGGCCGGCTTGCTGCCGCCGGTGGCGGTATCGCCGCGGATACCCGGTTCGGTGGCGACGACTTTCAGTTCGACCGAGTTGGGCAGTTCGACGCCCATCAGGTTGCCGTTCCAGGTGAGCACATGGACGTTCATGTTTTCCTTCAGGAAGCGCAGTTGCTCTTCGATCTGGTTGCGCTGCAGGGTGATCTGCTCGAAGTTCTCTACATCCATGAAGGTGTAGGACTCGTCGGCATCGCTGTAGAGATACTGCATCTGACGGCGTTCGAGGCGGGCCTTGGGCACTTTTTCACCGGCCCGGAAGGTGCGTTCCACCACGGAACCGGTCTTGATGTTTTTCAGCTTCGTCCGCACGAAGGCGGCGCCTTTGCCAGGCTTGACGTGCTGGAATTCGATGACGACAAAGGCGTCGCCGTCCAATTCGATCGTCGAACCCGTCCGGAAATCGTTAGATGAGATCATGGACGAAAAATGCTCCTTCCCCTTGTTAGATGCCGAATCTGGCAGTCGGATGATGTATGATCATGAAAGCTTGCGCGCCGGAGCGGTCTTGCAGACGCTCCCGCTGCAGGCAACTTTCCTTTTGGAAAAAGACCTCTTAACTCCTCTTATTGGAAAAAGCTTTTTTTCGAAAAAACCTTTGTAGATATAAACCGTTGTAGATGAAAAACCGCTTTACAGGACGAGCAGTTCCTTCGGCGACGTCGTCAGGTTGCGGTTGCCGCCGGACGTGACGATGACCAGGTCTTCAATGCGGACGCCGCCCCAACCGGGAATGTAAATCCCCGGTTCCACCGTGACCGCGTGGCCCGGTTCGAGGATATCCTCAGATAGGATGGACAGGCGCGGGTTTTCATGGACGACCAGCCCAACGCCGTGACCGAGGCCGTGACCGAAGCGGTCGCCGTAACCGGCCTGGTCGATCACATCGCGGGCGATCCGGTCGATGTCCCGCCCGCTCTTTCCCGGCGCGATGGCGGCCAGCGCCCGTTCCTGGGCTTCGAGGACCGTCTCATAGACCTTGCGCTGCTCTGCCGACGGCTGGCCGAAGATCACCGTCCGGGTCATATCGGAACAGTAGCCGTCCAGGATGCAGCCGAAGTCCAGGGTGATCAGTTCCCCCGTCCCGATGGTCTTGTCGGAAGCGACCCCATGGGGCAGCGCCGACCGTTCGCCCGACGCGACGATGAACTCGAAGGAGACACCCTGGGCGCCCTCGCGACGGAGAAAAAACTCCAGTTCCAGTGCCACATCCCGCTCGGCCATCCCCGGCCGCATGCAGCCCAGAATATGTTGAAACCCCCGGTCGGCCAACGCCGCCGCACGGGCGATCGCCGCCTGTTCCCCTTCGTCTTTCACGGCCCGGAGCGACTCCACCATCCCCTTACGGGGAACCCAGCGGATCGCAGGCAACGCTGTCTCCAGCTTCTGCTGCTGTTCGAGGGTGACCACGTCGCTCTCGACGGCGATGTTTCGCCAGCCGCGGTCGGCGACAGCCTCCTGGAGCGCCTCCGTCCAAGCGCCTTTTTGCCGGATGAGCGTCCAATCCGGCGTTTGCTTGCTCGCCTGCTCCCAGTAACGAAAATCCGTGGCCAGCCACTGTCCCTCCCGGTCGACGAGCAAAAAGCCGGCCGTTCCCGTGAAGCCGGAGAGATAACGGCGGTTTACTGGTGAAAGGATCAGCAGGGCGTCGATGCCGTCATCCCAGCGCTGGCGCAGTCGCGTGATCCTGGACTGGGCATCCCGCTCCTGCGATTCTTGGCGTTGCTCCAGGCAGTCTTGTTGAAGAGAACGCTCTTTAAACGGTTGTGCTTCAAGGGGCCGCTCACACAGGGACCGCTCGTCGCGAGTCACGCCGTGGCCCCCTTCCGGACCGTCAGGTAATGGCGAGCCGCCTCCATGGCCAGCCGGTAGCCGTCAGCGCCGAAACCGGCGAGCTGCCCGATGGCGATGGGGGCGATGAAGGAGTGGTGACGAAACTCTTCCCTGGCGTGGATGTTGCTGAGGTGCACCTCAATCACCGGGATGGCGACGCCGGTGAGGGCGTCCCGCAACGCGATGGAGGTATGGGTGTAGGCGCCGGGGTTGATGATGATCAGATCGACCCGCCCAAAGGCGTTGTGGATGCAGTCAATCAATGCGCCTTCATGATTCGACTGAAAACAGACAACCTCCCAGCCCCAACTCCGGCCGAGGGCGCTGACGGCATCCTCGATCTCCGCCAGCGTCGTCGTACCATACTGGGCCGGCTCGCGGCGACCCAACAGATTCAGGTTCGGACCGTTGAGCAGCAAAATGCGCGCGTTCAGGCGAGATCCCCCATTTCCTTCAGCATTTTACCACAAAAGCCCCGGCCGCAACAACGAGTTACGCGCCGCTGATGGCCATTTCTTTGGCGCGCAGCGTCGGCGCCCCCTTGCCGATGAAGAAGGTCAGATCGCTGCCCACGCCGTCGATACCCCCCAGCCAGTCGAGGAGGTTGCCGGCGATGGCCACGCCCCGGACCGGCCGGGTTAACTGGCCCTGCTCGATCAAGAGACCGGCGGCGCCGACAGAAAAATCGCCCGAGATGGGGTTGGCCGTGTGCATGCCCATCACCTCGGTGACGTAGAATCCGGACTCGATCTCGCCGATCAGTTCGCTGGGCGGGCGGTCGCCGGCCTGCAGGTAAAAGTTGGTCGTCCCCACTTCGGGCGTTCCCCGGAAAGAACCTCTCGATCCGTTGCCCGTCGACGCCGCCCCCTCTTTGGCCGCCGTGTAGGTGTTGTGCAGGTAGCCCTGGAGGGTGCCCTTGTCGATCAAGACCGTTCGCGAGGTGGGGACGCCTTCGCCGTCAAAAGGCGCCGAGAGGATCCGCCCTTCCATGCGGCCGTCATCGATGACGGTCACCTCGGCGGATGCGATCGGCTGTCCCTTTTTCCCAGCAAAGAGCGACTTCCCTTTCTGGACGGCCTCGGCTGTCAGCGAGGGCGCCAATACGCCGAGAAACTGAGTGGCCACGTAAGGGTCGAAGACGACTGGCGCGCGCCGTGACGACACGGGCTTGGCGCCGAGCATGCGCAGCGCCTTTTCGGCCGCCTCCTTGCCGATCTTCTGGGGATCGATGCCGTCGAAGCTCAAACCGTAGGAGAGGGAAAAGCCCGTCTGGCTCTCGCCGTTCTCCTCTGCCACTAGGTAGGCATATCCGCCGCAGTAGGCGCCCTGGTACGCCACGTCGACGCCCTGCGAGTTAATGATCGTCACCGTGTACTCCGCATCGGCGTAGCTGGAACGCTCGATGATCTTGATCCGGGGGTCGACGGCCTTGGCTGTCGCCTCTATCGTTTTGGCCAGTTCGATCTTTTGCTCCACCGGGATCCCGGCGATGGCCGGGTCGTAGGTTCTAACATCCGGATATTGGCCCGCCTTGCCGGGGAGCTCCCGGAAGCGATCCTCCGCAGTCCAGCGGGCATTGGCCAGCGCCCGGTCGACCGTCGCCTCCAGCGCCTTATCCGAAAGGTCGGACGTAAAGGAGTAGCCCATCTTGCCGCCCTGGAAGACGCGGATGCCGATGCCGCGATCCTCGGCCAGCTTCATCGTTTCCACGATGCCTTTGGAGACATCGATGGACAGTTCTTTGGAGTCAAGGCCGTAGGCTTCCGACTGGTTGGCGCCCTTCGCCTGGGCCTTTTCGACCATCTGGCGGGCCAGTTCCCGCATCGCAACTTGACTCACCGCCACACCTCCCCGTTGTCAGTTTGCCCACTCGGGCAAATCCCTTGCCATCCCGGCAAAAAAGCCACACCCGCAGAAAACGGGCATGGCCCCATGGGTGTTACAGGCGCCGGATCCGGCCGTTAGGATTGTTCAGCAGTTCCGAGGCGGAAAGGCGACGCAGTTCGCCACCGGCGCCACCACCTCCATTGGCGCTGTTGCCGCCCGCGCCGACCGGCACGTCCGCCTGCCCATCGTCATCGTCGCGCTCCGTAGCGCCCGTTCCCCCAACGATCAGGGAGGTGATGCGCAGCGTCGGCTGGGCGTCCGAGACAGGCGCCCCTTGGCCGTCTTTGCCGCAGGTGCCGATGGCGAAGCCGAGGTCGTTGCCGACCCGGTCGATCCGCCGCAACACCTCCGGCCCGTTGCCGGTCAGGGTGGCGCCGCGCACAGCCGCAGCGATCTCGCCGTTTTCAATCAGATAGCCTTCCGCCACATCGAAAACGAAATCGCCGTTGGTCGTATTCACCTGGCCGCCGCCCATCTTCTTGACGAAGAGACCCCGCTTCGTATCCTTGATGATCTTTTCCGGGATTTCGTCGCCGGAAGCGATCAGGGTGTTGGTCATGCGCGGCAGGGGCTTGTGCTGGTAGGACTCGCGACGGCCGTTGCCCGTAGGGGGACGCTTATCCTTCCCCGCCGTAAAGCGGTCGTGCATGAACCCCTTGAGAATGCCCTTTTCGATGAGCACGTTCTTCTGTCCCGGCGTCCCCTCGTCGTCAAAACGGAGGGTTCCATACTTGCCGGCGATGGTGCCGTCGTCGATGACCGTCACCAGCGGCGACGCCACCGCCTGCCCCTCTTTGCCGGCATAAACAGAGAGCCCCTTCTGGACTAGGTCGGCCTCCAAGCCGTGGCCGCAAGCCTCATGGACCATGGTGCCCCCGGCGGCGCTGGACATGACGACCGGCATCTTCCCTGACGGGGCCGGTTTGGCCGTCAGCATCAACAACGCCCGGTCTACGGCCGCCTGGGCCAACGCCTCCGGATCGCGCTCCTTGAAAATCTCAAAACCCTTCGCGCCGCCCAAGGCCTCATAGCCCGTCTGGATGACGGCCCCGTCTGCCGCCACGGCGTGGACGACAAAGCGGGTGCGGATCCGCTCATCCTCGATGTAGTCGCCCTCCGAGTTGGCGATGGTCACCTGCTGGACCACATCGCCGTAACCGACGGTCACCTGTTTGATCCGGTCATCGATGTTGCGGGCATGGCGGTTGGCCCGCATCACCTGCTCCACCTTGTCTTCGATCGCCACCTGATCGGGACGCGATTCGATGACCAGGTCCACCGGTGATGTTCGCCGCGTCAGGTCGATGGAACGGGACGCCGCCCCGCCGCGTGCGGCGTGACTTGCCACCTTGGCCGCATGGCTGAGGCCCTCCAGGCTGAGGTCGTTCGTGTAGGCGTAGGCCGTCGACTCCCCGGCGATGACGCGGATGCCGGCGCCGATATCGGTTCCCGAATTGATCCGCTCAATCTTGTTGTCCTCGCAGCCGATCCCATTGACCGACTTCTTCTCGATGAAGACATCGGCAAAATCAGCGCCCTGGCGCAGGGCGATCTGAAGCACATCCCGCAGATCGTCGACAGCGGGTCGATGAATCAAAGGGCTTCCCCCTCCAGTCCTATTCGTCGCCACCCGCACGGGGCCGTTCCTCCGCCTCCAGGGTGATCTCCGGTCTCGGATGACGGGGGTTCTGGGCGACGAGCATCATTCCATGGGCAATGGCGCCGATGACATCGACACGGAACTGATTGACCAGCATATTGATCTTGGAATAGACTTCCCCTTTGGTGGTGACGACATACCGTGGCGGGAGGCGGTTCAATGCCGCTGCCATGATATCCATCCGGCATTGGCTGCAGCGGCAGACTTCAGGATGCTGGGCCAGCAGATCGTCAAGAAAGTTTTCGACGACGCCTTCCATGAGATTGTGAATCATCGTGTACCTCCCCCGGTCACACCGGAAATCGTATGGGCAATCACAAAAACGGGGCCCGCGATGGGCTCTTTGGGGATGCTCGCTCAATCGTTATGGAACTTATGGAACAACGCCGCGAGGGACGACTACGGTAGAAAGTTCGACGAAGGAACGAGAGTTCCTCCTGTGGCCGGCCTGCTTTACCATTATTTGAATGGGCGCTTCGACCGAACCGGGAGATGCCGTCAGCCGTGTGACGCGCAAACTTTCGATTCCCGAAGCGAGCGGCTTCTTGTCGGCTCCTTCCCGTCGCTGGATCGTGCCCGCCTCCAGGGTGTAGCGCACATCATTCCATAAAAAGCCCCCTGAACTTTTCTCCACGAAGACCTGGCAGTCCACGCTACTGCCGCCGTCGTAGATGCGGATGTTGCGCCCGTAGCGCAAATCCCTGGCCATCCAGGACAAGACCCAGCGAACACCGCTGTTCCCCTCCATGCGATGGCTCTCCACACTGACGACAGACATACCCGTGTTGAGCAAGCGCTGGCCCATCAGGAGCAGGATGCCCGCGATGGTCATGGCCAGCGCCACCTCGACCAGCGTCATCCCCGCATCCCCCTTTTGCAAATGCTTCGTCCCCCCTATCAGCCAACGCTTCGTCTCTCCTATTCGCAAACGCTTCGCATCCCTAATCGACGGCACTTCGCTTCCCCTTCCCGCCAACACTTCAGCCGGCAGACCTTTCACCGAACCTACGTGATAATCTCCCATAACTCCCGGCAAGGACCCTTACCTGTCATCTTCGCTGTCCTGCCGGTGTTCATGATGGAACCTCGCTGCTCGGCGGCGGCATCGAATCGATGCGCACCCGACCGTTCCGGGATACGATGACATAGCGGCAACGTCCATTCATCCCCCGCAGCATGACCGTCCCCCCCATGGTTGGCATGCCGGACTTGCCGTCGGTGGTAAAAATAAAGGTGTTTCTATAATAGAGAGAGCTCAGGTTGAAGCTGGTCGATTGAATAACAACGCCGCCCGGCAAGGACCGCCAGTCGTTCGTCCGTTCATCATCGCTGTAGGTGATGCGGTATTGTGGGCTATTCATGGTGAAGGCCACAGCGACAGTCCGTTGTTCCAGCACCGCTTTGTCCCTGGCGGACAGCAGATCGACCTGCACCTGACGCGCTGCCGATTCCAGCGATAACTGCCCATGCCAGCGGCTTAAAATAGGACCGGTTGCCAGCAGTAGGAAGCCGAGCAGCGCAAGGACCAAGCTGATCTCAACGAGTGTGTAGCCGCCATGGGACTCCCGCAACGCGATCAACGTTGCCGACCCCTTTGACACCCCCAGCGCCTCTTTTGTTTCGCCGGCGCACATCCACCGCTTGAATGGACTTACCATAAGCATGACTTCCTAACGTTATTCCTCATTCACCACTGACTCGCCTCACTGATACCCATGATTGCCCCATGATTTACCGCATGACGTACCCCATTACTTCAACAGCAGTCACGGAACTCGGGACCCGCTTAAAAGGGACGCCCTTTCCAGTAGGGCTATCTTCCAAGGACCGTCGGGCGATTTCTCTATATCTACGCGGGCCATCATGACGAAACGCCCCCCGTCCCCCTCCGCCGCCGAGATGATGTCCAGGGCAAAGGGGCGTTCCGGTACGCTTCGATAGGTGAGTTTGACCCTCCCGTCACCCAGGGAAAGACCCGGGAGCCTGGAGGCCAAATGGCTGACCATCTCTTCCACATCCGGCTGGCTGTCGCTTCGGCTTTCACCCTGGTTTTCGAGCGCGGGCCGGTTTACAAGCGCCGGTTGGTCTTCCGGCGACGGGCGGGTGCGCAGCCACTCTCCCGTGACAGCCAGAGCCGCCTCGATGCCCGACTCGGCGCAGTAGAGGACCTGTTCGGCCCGCGCCTGTGTCCGGACAGAAGACCATGCGTGGTTTCCCATCGCCGTAACCGTCGCGGCCATCATCGCCAGTGCGGCAATGATGAAAAAAAGATAGATCAACCCGGAACCTACTTCCCCTTGGCCGGAAGCGCCACCAGTGTCGCAAGGGCGCACTTTGCTCCTGCCGCCTTTAGCGACGGCGATTCCGGCAGCATGGTCCCCGTTCCTTCGCTCACTTCTCCCTGTGGGAAACTCGCCTGATCCCATAGGATCACAGATACCTCCTTAAGATGCAGCTCTGCCGGCTCAATCGCATCCCGGACCGTCAGGTCGCAGCGAAAGCCTTCCGATATGGTCAACCCCTGGGGGAGACTGCTGTTGCACTGCGTCGGATCCGCCTTGATCTGCGCTCGTTTGGATTCGAGCACCTGTTGCGCCAGCATCATCATCTGGGCAAACCGTTCGCTCCGGCGCTCCAACCGTTCCGCCACGGTCATGACGCCATAGAGGGGAAGGGCGGTCATACTCAGCAGCAACAGGGCGATCAGCGTCTCCGCTAAGATGCTTCCCTTTTCCGTCATCGTTAGGCCTTTACTCATGGCCAACGTTCCTTATCGTTTTTTGACCTGAATCTTGCAGTATATTTTTCGTCGCGGCATATCCCTGTCGGTCGCTGAACGTGAAAAAAAACAGCCGCAGTCCGGCAAGCATCGCCGGCGGCGCCGAGCTATCTGCTGAGACGCTGTCTACGGGGACGCTTTCGAGGCTTCCGTTAAAGGCTGTTTCTTTATCTCGACTGTGCTCTCTCAACAACTGCAGCAGCGCTGCCGCCTCCGCCCCGTGCGCCTTACCCAACTGGCCGCCGCGCCCCTCGGCGCCTAACGCTTCTTGCCGAATTCCTTCGGGAGAAAGCCAGACAAAGGACTCTACAAAAAGACCGGGTTCTCTTTTCTCCAAGTCACTCAAGAAGTCGCTTAGTTTCTGATAATCCCCTTCGATAACAACCGTAATTCCACCCTTGCGCAATCGGCTCGCCCCTGCCTGGTCTTTGATGCCTTCGCCACGAACCCGGCGGATCGTCACCCCGGTTGCCTCTGCCGCCTCGGCGATGGCTGTCACTTGCTTTGCATCATTCGAATCGGTAATCGTCCGGAGCGAATCCACTCCAATGGAATCAGATTTGTGTTTTGCTCGCTCCGATTCTTCATGAGACATACGAAACCGCTCTGTCATCGCCTGCGCCGACTTCAACCGTTCCGCGTTCACCTGGTATTGCCGCCACAGAGACTCCCAAAAAAGCGTGTAGGCAGAAGCAGTGAGAACAGTCAGCAGCGTAATATGCAGGAGAACCTGCTCGCGGCGAGTTCTTTTTTCAAACCAGTTAAGAAGTCCCCCCATCGAAAAAGCCTCCCTTCCCCTATCTGCCTTCGTCTGAAGGGCTGGCAAATTCAGCGAGGGACAGGTTAACGGGCAACCGGCACATAATTTGGAAGCGAACTTCTCCTTTGTGCCCGTAGGTTCCGTCTAATAGCATTACTTCTGTAAAACCGGTCAGCCGCTTCAGCTTATCCATAAAGTCACCGACCGCTCTGAGACTGCTGCTCTCCCCCGCCAGCAGCAAGGCGCCGCCGGAATGGCTCGTTTCCATCAGAATAGCAGTCAAGCGCAATTGCCCTTCCGGAAAAGCGTCATCAAGACCCCGGAGGCGTTCTGCCCAGCGCGATCTCTCCACAACCATGGCCGACAAAATAGCCGCTTCCTTTTCATTGAGCGTTCTTTCCTCATCCTTTACCCGCGCGTTTTCTAGGCTCACTCGCATATGGTCGACCTCTTTTTCAACCGCTTCCGCCTGCTCCATCAGGCTGCTTACATATTTTTCGGCTCCGACAGAGAATCCAGCGCCAACGAACAAACAAACGACCAGAGACATCGCCATCCGACGGAGCAACCCCCTCCGCTTGGCACGAACCGCGCCAGGCAACAGGTTTATCTCTGCCATCGAAAGCCCCCCTAAGCCCCCTAAAATCCTGACTGTGTGACCAACAATTTGCCTTCCGCAATCGCAAAAGTCACAGACATGTCGTCCCCTCCGGGAAGCCGGTTCGGTCCATAGGATACCATTCGCGCCACTCCCGGCGCTGACCAGAGGTTCTTCGGCTCATACAGGTAGGCTGTTCCCCAGGGATCCTTCCAGATATTCAAACTCGCCGGAGCGGCTGCAGCCAGGTCCTTATCGAGCAGATTGGCGTACTGCAAGTCCACCGCAGCCGGGAGTTTCCCCTGATCAACGAAATAATGGCGAACAGCCATTTCAACAGCGCGAAAATCATTGGTAACGGACGAGACCCTCGCTTTCTCGGGCGCCGCCGACCACTTTGGCGCAAATAAAATGGTCAGCAGCCCCATCATCGTCACCACGAGCATGACTTCAATGAGCGTAAATCCCTTCTCTCGCCACCTTCGGTTGGGTAGAGACTTTTTCCGGCAAATGGTCCTGCCCCTATGCATCTGCTTCCCTCCCTCCGACCCACCCTGATGGTGAGTTAGGTAACCTTGGTATGCTGTTGGTGAGAGGCCATCGCCCGTTTCTGTTACAGTGGTCCATTGATGGCCTCGAAAAGCGGCATGAGCAATGAAAGAGCCAAAAACCCGATAATCCCTGCCATCAAAAACAGCAACACCGGTTCGAGCAGGAGCGTCAATCGAACGACAGCGCCATCTACCTCCGCCTCGAAGTAGTCGGCCGTTTTCTCTAAAAGCGCATCCAAGGCGCCGCTCTCTTCTCCGATATAGACCAGATGGACAAACTCCGGCGGAAACCAGTTCGATTGTTCTAACATACGGTGCAGCGAATGCCCTTTCCCGACACCGTTGCGCACCCGCCGCACAGCTTCCGCGAGGCTTCGGTAAAGGGCTACCTTCTCTACGATCGCCAGCGCTTGCACAATGGGAACGCCGTTCCCGGCTAAGATGCTCAGGCTCCGGCTGATCCGGGCGATGGCCGCGCGGTGGATGAACCCGCCCACTAGGGGGAGTTTGAAGAGAACCTTTTCCAGAGAAATTCGATACTCGTCACGCATGGCTACCCGCCAAAGCCCGAAAAGGCAGATCGGCGCCAAAAAAATCAGCCACGGGACGTACTCCCCGCTCAACCTTGCAAGGGCCAAAACAAAACGTGTGCTCCCAGGCAGTTCCCTCCCCAGGCTGTTCAGCAAATCCGAATAGGCAGGAATGACAAAGAGGAGAAAAAAGATCGTCGCTCCGCCGGCAGTGATCAGGACAATGGATGGATACAGCAAGGCCACCCGGATTTTTTTTGCCATCGCCGACTCCTTTTCATAGTGATCGGCCAGCCGGTGGAGGCTCTGGTCCAACACCCCGCCCATCTCTCCCGTTTCGACGAGACGGATAAACAGTTCCGGGAAGATATGTCTCTGCTGCTCCAGCGCACTGATCAACGTTTGACCCTGCGCCACAGCCAGACCCACCTGCTGGGCCGCCGTTTTCAGCGCCTGCGGCGTCAACCTCCGCGCCACCATGGACAAGCCCGCGCACAAGGGGACGCCGGCATCGATCAACGCGGCCAGTTGCCGGCAGAAGCGCGACAAGTCACCGGCGTCCACAAACCGCCTCCAACGCAATGACATCCCTTCGAGGCCCAGCGACGGTCGCCATGGCTGGTCTTTCCTCTTGAGGTCAATGACAAAACAGCCCAACCGCTGCAGGTCCTGGACTGCCGCTTTTTCTGAGGGGGCTTGTAACAACCCCTCCTCGGCCCTGCCGCTGCGATCCCGCACTTTATAGGAAAATATCGGCATTTGTTATCCATCCATTCGAAAGGCGACCCGCATCACTTCCTGCACTGTCGTCTCCCCTAGGATCGCTTTTGTCATTCCGTCGGCAATCAAGCCGACCATCCCTTCTTCGATCGCTTTTGCCCGAATGGCCTCGGCGCCCGCCTTCGCCATGATCAACTGGCGCAGGCTCGATCGCATGACCATCACCTCATGGATGGCCAGGCGTCCATCAAAACCCGTTTGGTTGCAACGGTTACAGCCGCCGCCCTTGTAAAGAATGTCTGTTTTCATTCCACAGGTCTCCAAGAAGATGCGTTCCGGTGATGACCTGGGCGGGTGATAGCTCGTTTTGCAGGATGGGCAGATCCGTCGAACGAGCCGCTGCGTCACAACGCCCGAAACTGCTGAAGCCACGAGAAAGGGCTCCACCCCCATGTCGATCAACCTGCCTGCCGCCCCGGCCGCATCTCCTGTATGTAACGTCGAAAAAACGAGATGGCCTGTCGTTGCCGCTTTGACGGCGATGTCAGCCGTTTCTTTGTCCCGGATCTCTCCGATCAGAATCACATCGGGATCATGGCGCAAAATTGCTCGCAAACCTTCTGTAAAGTCAATCCCCGCTTTTGCGCTGACTTGCACCTGATTGATGCCGCTCAGGATGTACTCGACGGGATCTTCGATAGTGATGATGTTTTTTTCAGGGCTCTTGAGTGTGTTTATTGCGGCGTACAGCGTCGTTGTTTTACCCGCGCCGGTTGGCCCCGTGACAACGATCATGCCGTAGGTATTGCGCGTCAACGACTGAAAGTCTGCCAGCGTGCCTGGCAGGAATCCCAACTCGTCGAGGTTCAGCGGCGTCTGCTTTCTGTCTAACATCCGTAGGGCGCATTTTTCACCAAAGATGGTGGGCAACGTGGCTACGCGCAAGTCAATTTGCTTGTCCGGCAGTGTGATCTGAATCCGTCCGTCCTGGGCGGTGCGCCGCCGGGCAATATCCATGCCGGCAAGCACTTTAATCCGGGAAACCACCTGCCCGTGCAGCCCTTTCGGCAACAGCCATTCGTCCCGGAGCAGTCCATCGATGCGAAAACGGACGACACTTTGCGTGTCTAATGGGTCGATATGTATGTCTGTGGCCCGTTCCCTCGCAGCCCGCAGGATCATATCCTCCACCAGTTCGACAACCGACGGCTGATCCAGTCCCCAGTTGCGCCCGTCCTTATCGACCATCGCTGTATCCACGCTTTTTGTCGGTAAGAGCACATCTTTCACTATCTTTTGATTATCGCTCCCAACTGCTCCTCGCCAAGGTTCGGCATCAGCCGGTTGGATCTTTGTAAAATACGTCAATCAAATCCCCCCTCGCCAATTGTCCCTGATTAGCCCTATTTGTAGCCTTATTGTTTGCATTTCTACCTAAATTTTAAAAATCCTGTAAATTTTTCAAAATAAAAAAAGCCCCGCTTTCAGCGGGGTTCGCTCTGGTGAGCATTCATTTGTTCACATCGTTAGTCGTCGCTTCGCAGCGCTAACCCTGTAACGACGGCCATATCGGGTGTCAAAAGCTCAAGACAGTCGGGTTTGATCTGGGCGACCAGGCTCGTCTGCATGTCGACGACAGAGACGGGCAACTTGAACTCCTGTGTAAAATAGGCATCAATCCCCCGCAGCCGGGAGAGGCCGCCGCAGAGCACGAGATGGGAGAAACTGCTGTCCCGGTATTGAAGGTTGTAAAAATCAAGCGATCTGCGGACTTCCACGAGCAGATCGGAAAAGAAGGACTGCAGGAGAAACTGCATCTGGACGGCCTGGGAATTAACCGTTACGCCGTCTGATTCGTCCGTCTCCCTCGCTTCCGCAGTGACCGCGGCCTCCGCAATCATCTGCCGCAGTTGAAATGTTTCAACAGGGAAGGTCTGGCCCAAGCTCTCCTCCAACCGAGCCGCGCCCAACTGGATAAAGCGGATGAACTGAACTTTTCCTTCCCGAAACACTGTGAATGTGGAACGATCATTGCCCATATCCAGGCAACCATATGTCCGGAGGTCATTTTCGCGCACCACATTCAGGAGCCGATTCAGCGCGAAGGAGGATGTTTCCACGGCGGTAACCGTCAGTCCGGCCCCTTTGAGGCATTCAAAGTGCCGGACGACCTCCTCCCTTGGAATCGCCACGAGCAGCAGTTGGGCCATTCGATCGCCTTCCACATCGATGAAGCCTTGATGCAAATAATCGTAGACATAGTCATCAGCCGATAGAGGCACATACTTCTCCAATTCCCAGCGAAGCGAAGCTCGCAGTTCCTCTTCCGGCATATGGGGCATGCGGATTTGGCGGGAAATCAGGTTGCGAGACGGAAAGGCCAGGACCGCGCGCTTCACTTTTTTTCGCACACTGGACAGGCATTTCTCGATAGTCGCCTCCAGCGCATCGTAGTAGGCATCCGTGTAGGCTTCTCCCACCGGCGGTGAAAAAGGTTGTTTTACCGCGGTCAGGATTTCAAGACGCTGCTTGCGCCGGGATACCTCGACCATCCGCACCGCAGTGCCGGCTATCTCGATGCCAAGGGTGTTGATCGGTCCAAACAACTTCTTCACCTGCCTTCATTCCTTAAAAAAACTTACATCGGCGCAGCGTTAGGTGCGTGCGCTGTCCCCCGCTTTCGGCGGTATGGATGGAAGTCTGGGAATCGTCGGTATGGAGGGCGCCATAGGGTCTGCCGATGGGTTGGGGGTAAGGCCCGGCAAAGAGGGCAACCCAGGGATGCTGGGAATACCGGGGAGGACGGGAATGGTCGGTAAGCCGGAAGCGCCCGGGAGAGTCGGGGCGGCGCCCGGAGCAACATTCGAGGGGGGACTCCACGGTATTCCCTGTGAGGTTCCGCCGTTTTTCAATACAGAGTCGGGAAGTTGCCCCACCTCACGCAACCATGGGTTGGTGTCATCCCAAACACGGGGTTCGAAAGGATTCTGTCGGCCAAGGGGGTACTGTTCCAGATTGATAGTGTCGGAGTTTCCGCCGGCCCCGACTTCGAAAAAGGAGACCGTAAAAGCCGCATTCAACATGGTCGTTTTCGGCTTTACATTCGGGTCAGCGGGAGCCTCGGCCCGCGGAAGCCGGATTGTCACATTGCCCACACTTTTTTGCTGGACATTGACCTCACCGGAGGGAGATTTCGAAAACGTGGTGATGACCACATCGATCAGTTCGAGGAGCACATTGACAGAGTCTTTTTTGGCGTCATTTCCCTTGGCTTTGCTTTGGTTCTCTTTTTCTTTCTCCCGGTTTTCCCAGGTAATCGCAAAATTCCTGACCAATGCGCCGCCGCGCAACGTCTCCACCCGAGATGAGAAGTCCACCAAAGCGTCAAAGGCGCCTTCCACGACCATGTTCACTGGGATTTCCGAAATCAATTTGCCCTCTCTGTCCGGACGATCCAATTTGGGCAGCGGAACAAAGTACTTGATGGTCACATTCGAGGCTTTGGCAGCCTCACCCACCAGCAGGGCCATCTCTCCAGTCGTCAGTTCAGAAGGGTAGGCGTGAAACTGATGATTGTACCTCGTCCGGCTATTGACCAACTCTTGTTCAATCTGTGGGAGACGCTCGATCCGCCGCTTCGCTGAATCCAACTTCTGCTTCGATAGGGGGATTTCGTTCGAGAGGACGGCAAACTGGTCCATTTGCCCCTCAAGCACCAGTATGTATAGGCTGGTAATGGATACGGAGGCGGCTAATATGGCCAGCAGCACCTTTTCGCGTCTCGTCCGCACTGACCACCAGTTCGATTCTCCCAGATTTATTTGGAACCAGGACGGCGGGAAGAGGTTCTTGAATGACGGAAACTGGAACTTGCCCATTTTCATCGCCCTTCACCCCCTCGGGCCGAGCTGTTTTTCTTGGCTTCGTCCTTCCCATCTTTGGGGACAACCTGAAGTCCCTGCGGAATCGGCGCCAACGACGCATGAACCTTGAAACGGGTCACCCAACGGAAATTAACGTCCTTGTCACGGGCATCTACCAGTTCGACACTCGAAAAATAAGGCAGGCTGCGCAGTTTCAGGATAAAGACGCCGACCTGCTCAAAAGCCGTCGTTTCCCCCTCAATCTCAAGCACCGTCTTGTCCGCATCATATGTATTTAACGTCACAGTCGCCAACCAAAGCGCTTCGGGCGTCACCGTCTTCACATCGCTGAATACCTGTGACCAGGGGATACGGGCGCCGCGCAACTGCTCTAAGATTTCAGCCTTCTTCCGGTTGTCGCTGATCTCTTTTTCGATGGCCTCGACCCGTTGGAGTTCAGGCTGAAGGGCGGCCATCTCCGCCTCGATGCGTTCGCCTTCTTTTTGAGACATGTAAATCTTCACCAGGAAAGAACCGTAACCGACTAAGCAAGCGAGAACGCCCAAGGTGACACCACTGCGAACGAATAAGGAGCGCTTGTCCAGTTTTTTAGGGCGCAATTCGAGCGGGAGTAAGTTTATCGACTGCACTATCGATGTCGCTCCTTAGCGGTCTTTTTCTGCGGTCTTTTTCTATTGCAAGAACAAGAATGAGTAGAGGATATCGCCCAGCCGGCTGCCCAAGATAAGATATACGGCAAAATAACCAATCGCCAAAAATGGACCGAAAGGCACCTCCGTTTTTCGTGTCCATTTCCCTGCAACCATGCCGGCGATGCCAACGACGCTGCCGATCAGCGCGGCGAGGGTCATTGCCCAGAGCGCGCCGGGCCAGCCGAGCATCAATCCGAAAACAAAGGCAAACTTTACATCGCCCAGCCCTAATCCACCGTTGCTAAACCAAAAAACAGCGAAAAGGAGCGCTGCACCGAAACCGGCGCCCAGCAGACTGTTCAAGATGATGGAAACATCGCCGTTTGCCCCATGAACCTTCCAACCCAGCCAGACTGCGATGGGCAATAAGGCAACCAGCAACACGGCGTTTGGGATGATTTTATGATGCAAATCGATAATGGCGATGACGATGAGAAAGGCGGCCATTGCGGCGGCAGCCGCCCAGTCAGAAGATATGCCGCCGTAAAAAGCGTAAAGCCCCGCGAAGATGGCGCCGGTCAACGCCTCAACAAGGGGATACTGAATCGATACGGCTTCACCACAGCCGCGGCATTTGCCTTGCTGTATCACGTAACTGGCAATGGGAATGAGTTCGGCGGGCGGCAAAGGCCGCCCGCACGATACACAATGGGAACCGGGAAAGACGATTGACTCGCCCCGCGGAATGCGATAGATGCAGACATTCAGGAAGGAGCCCATGATCGCCCCGCTGAGAAAGACCCACCATAAGGGAAGAATCGTCTCCATTAGAAGCCGGCTGTTGACGTTACCAGCGTGTTGTTGTTAGCCGTGTCAACCCAGATGATCATTCTATACGTACCTGCTGTGTTCGCAGGTCCAGCACAACCGATGGTAGCGGCTCTCGTGCCGGCGGGAAGGTTGGGTGTCACCGTAGCATCCGCAGTAGTTGTAGCCGTATACGCATAGGTGTAGACATGACCCCAGGGGTCATTCGTTTCGTCGATCTCGTTGTCCAGATAACGGCCAGTTTCCAGAACATTGTTAGTGCTGATATCCGTATCCGAGGGCATAGCGGCGTGTTCAATGTAGTACGAACGAATTGCCGTTTCAAAGGCTTTGAAGTCATTGCGCACACCGGCAACCCGAGCGCGATCGGAAGAGTTCCCCAGACGGGGCACCAGGACTGCAAAAAGCACGCCAATGATTGCGACAACGATCATCAATTCGATCAAAGAGAAGCCCTTTTGTTCCCTGGCTTTCGCCATTCTTTTTTGCCAGAATTCCAACATCTTCATCATCCTCCTCGTTATTGGTGTTATGGGTTGCCAGGAGCCCTTGGAATAAAACCGGCGCCCGTCACTGTTCTGTTTATTTGGCGCCGACGCTGCTGATCACCTCGAAAATCGGCAGCAACATGGCAATGACCAGCACCGCGACCATCCCGCCCAGAATGACCAGCATGATAGGTTCAATGATACTGGAAAGCCGGCCGACAATCCCATTGACCTCCATCTCGTAGTAGTCGGAGACTTTTTCTAACATGACATCCAATGCGCCCGTTTCTTCTCCAACCGCTATCATCTGTACCACCATCGGCGGGAAGATCCCTGTCTTGCGCAGCGGCTCTGCCAGGCCCTGCCCTTTGCGAATGCTATCCCGGGTATTCATCACCCCCTTGGATACCGCCAGATTGCCGGCGGTCTTTTCGACGACTTCCAGCGCCTGCATCATCGGAACGCCGCTGCGAATCAGCGTGCCCAAGGTGCGGCAAAAGCGAGAGACGGACACCTTGAGCAGCATATCGCCAAATACGGGAACCTTGAGTGTATACCCATCGGCCAACAACCGGATGTGCGGCGTTTTGAGCAATTCGCGAAAAAACAGGTAAAGCGCCAGGACGCCCAACAGGGCAGTCCACCAGTAACTTTTCACCCATTCAGAGAGATCAAGCACCGTTTTGGTCAGCGCTGGCAGCTCAGCGCCGAGGTTGCCCAGCACACTGGTGAAACGGGGGATGACAAAACCGAGAATAAAAGCGACGGCCATAATCCCGATAAAGAAGACGACCGCAGGATAGGTGAGCGCCGATTTGACTTTGCTTCTTGTTTCACTATCCTTTTCAAAATGGGTGGCCAGACGCTGCAGCACCTCTTCGAGAACGCCTCCAAGTTCGCCGGCCTCGATCATGTGCACGAACATCTCGGGAAAAACATCAGGATGGAAACCTACTGCCTGAGAGAGGTTGTATCCGCGCTGCAAATCTCCGGCGATAGCGATCAAGGCTTGACGCAATTTCGGGTGCTCCGATTGCTGGATCAGGATCGACAGGGCGCTGTGAATGGGAACACCAGCATTTACCAAGGTAGAGAGTTGCCGGCAAAAGACAGCCAGATCCTTCGCAGGCACCTTGCGGCGAAACAGAGAAAAAGAAACCCCGGAAGAAGCGCTTGCCGCCTCTCCTTTGACTGTTCCTTCCTTGTCTTCTCGCACCTCAATTACAAAAAGACCCTGTTCACGCAGCATCAAGGCGACCGACTTTGCTGATTCTTCCTGAATCGCGCCCTCCCGCACCGTCCCCCGGCTATCACGTGCTCGATAACGGTATGTTGCCATCTGTTCCACCTCAGCATCGGGGTTTAGCAGGGGCAGAGCCTGCAAAAGGAAAATGGGCCTAAAATCCTATTGACAGACAACGCCTTTGTGTACTCATTTTAATTCTATTGGGACGTCTTTGCAAAGAGATTTTTTTAGCCATTACATGTACTTTAATAAATCTTTAAACCTGACTAGGGCTCCCGACTCAATACATATCCATCATGTACCGCAACAGCGCATCAGGGTCGGCGACCTTTTTCACCGCCTCTTCTCGGGAAACGATCCCTTTGGTCACCAGATTCTTCAAGGCCATGTACATGGTCTGCATGCCGAGTTTGCCGCCCGTCTGAATCGCCGTGGCGATTTGATGCGTCTTGCCCTCCCGGATCAGGTTGCGGATGGCCGTCGTGCAAACCATGATCTCCTGGGCTACGACACGCCCCTTGCCGTCGGCGCGAGGCAGCAGTTGCTGGCAGACGACCCCCTGCAGAACCGTGGCGAGTTGGATGCGGATCTGGGCCTGTTGCCCCACATCGAAGACATCGATAATCCGGTCGATCGTCTGGGACACATCGTTGGTGTGGAGGGTGGCCATAACCAGGTGACCTGTCTCAGCCGCCGTGATGGCTGTGGCGATCGTCTCCAAGTCGCGCATCTCGCCAACAAGGATGACATCGGGATCCTCGCGCATCGCCGCCCGCAGCGCGCCGGCGAAGGAGTTTGAATCAAGCCCGATTTCCCGTTGGTTAACGATACTTTTGTTATGGCGGTGCAAAAATTCGATCGGATCTTCCAAGGTAATGATATGCTCGGCTCGCTCCGAGTTGATCAAGTCGATCATCGCGGCCAGGGTTGTCGACTTGCCGCTCCCGGTGGGCCCGGTGACGAGCACCAAGCCGTTGGGCCGGCGCGCCAAGGAAGCAAGAACCTCCGGCAGACCGAGTTCTCGAAAAGATGGGGGTTTTAGCGGGATAATCCGCAGCACCATGGCAGAACTTCCCCGCTGACGGAAGGCGTTCACCCGGAAGCGCCCAATAGCGGGAACAGCGTAGGAAAGATCTGCTTCACCCTTCTGCTCGAACAGGGCGAGTTGTTTTTCGTTAAGGATCTGACGGACCAGGGCGTCCGTGTCAGGCGGCATCAACGGACGAAACCAATCGCTATCGATGGGCGCGCCCAGTTCCTGCAGCGGTGTCAGTCTCCCGTTGATCCGGAAGGATGGCATCCGTCCGACGGTGATATGCACATCCGAGGCTTTGTTCTGAGCGGCCAGCATCAGGAGATCATTGATTTCCATGGAGGATTCCCTCCCCACTATTCATTGACATAGGCGACGCGCAGGATTTCCTGCACCGTGGTCAAACCCTGTCGCACCTTGTTCAAGCCGTCTTGACTGATCGGAATCATCCCATCACGGATAGCCTGGGCGGCAATAGCGTCGGCAGAGGCCCTTTCCATGATCAATTTGCGCTGTGCCGACGTGATGGTCAGGACCTCATGAATGGCGACCCGTTTCCGATAGCCCGTATTGTTGCAGGCCATGCAACCGCGTCCCCGGAAGAGGGTCAGCGGCGCGTCGTCGGGAACACCCAGGTAGATCCGTTCGGCCGATCCCGGTTCCGGGGTGTAGGGGCGCTTGCAGTTGGCGCAGACGCGACGCACGAGCCGCTGGGCCACGACCCCGACGAGGGAGGAGGCGACCAGGAAGGGCTCAACGCCCATATCGATCAGCCGGTTGACGGAGCCGGCTGCGTCATTGGTATGTAGGGTGGAAAAGACAAGGTGGCCCGTCGTCGCCGCCCGGACGCCGATCTCAGCCGTCTCCCGGTCACGGATCTCCCCGACGAGGATAACGTCAGGGTCCTGGCGGAGGACGGAGCGGAGACCGCTGGCAAAGTCGAGGCCGGCCCGCATGTTCACCTGCACCTGGTTGACGCCGTCCAGCACGTACTCGACGGGATCCTCGATGGTGACAATGTTTTTCTCGGGCGTGTTGATCTCGTTGATCGATGCGTAGAGGGTCGTCGTCTTTCCCGAGCCCGTCGGCCCCGTGATCAGCACCATACCGTAGGGGTTGCGGACCAGCATCTCATACCTCTTCAGCGTCTCTTCCTGGAAACCCAGTTGACGCAGGTCAAAGAGCACATTGCTCTTGTCGAGAAGGCGGATGACGCATTTTTCGCCGTGGATGGCCGGCAGGGTGGAGACGCGCAGGTCGATCATCTTGTCGCCCAATTTGGTTTGAATCCGCCCGTCCTGAGGGAGGCGTTTTTCGGCGATGTTCATCTTGGCCAGCAGCTTGATCCGCGACAGCAAAGCTGGGTGGGATGCCTTGGGCAACGTCAGCACATCGCGGAGGATGCCGTCACAGCGGAAGCGGACCCGCACGCCCCCCTCCTGAGGCTCCACGTGGATATCGCTGGCGCCTTCTTTCGCTCCCTGCTGCAGGATCGTGTTGACAACCCGGATGATGGGCGCGTCGCCGACAGCGGTGATCCGCTCCAACTCGCCCAGGTCGATGATGGCGCTTTCCTCTTCGGTGCGGTTGGCTTCCACCTCCAACCGCTTGATGTCCGCTTCCTGATCCTCATTCAACCCGTAGATCTTTTCAAATACCTGGTCGAGTTCTTCCTCGGCCACAATCGCCTGGTCGATCTCCAGGTTGGTGGCCATCTTGATGTCATCGAGGGCCAGCAGGTTCAAGGGATCGGCCATGGCCACCGTCAGCCGGTTCCCTACGCGCTTGACTGGCAGGCACTTGTGTCGCCGGCAGAGGTTCTCCGGAAGCAGTTTGAACACTTCCGGGTTCAGTTGATAATGGAGCAGCGAGATCGTCGGAATCCCCAACTGGAACTCTAGGACCTCGTTGATCATCTGCGGGGTCACAAAACCGAGGCGGACAAGCGCTTGGCCCAGGCGTTCCCCTTTTCGCCGCTGTTCGGCCAGCGCCTGCTGGAGCTGCTCGTCTGTGATCAGGTTGTATTCTTTTAAGAGGTCACCTAACTTCCGCCGGTTCGTCGCTGCCATCACAGACCCCCTGGATTTCTTCGATCACCTGGAGCGCCAAGCCGAGGGATACATCAGTGAGGACACGGCATTGACCGATCGCCCCGGGCAGGATAAAGGTGACCTGATCGTCGCGGTTCTTTTTGTCCATGGCCAGCGCCTTACGCCAGTCCTCAGCGGGAAAGGCGGGAAAATGGGCGGGCAGCCCTGCGGCCTTGACGAGGTTGCGGACCCGGGACGTCACCGTTTCGGGGAGACCGAGGACGAATTCGGCCAACCGGCAGGCGGCGATCAGTCCGACGGCGACGGCTTCGCCGTGGCGGTAGGTCTGATAGCCGGTGAGCGTCTCGAGGGCATGGCCAAAGGTGTGGCCGAGGTTCAGGATCGCCCGAAGGCCCGATTCCCGCTCATCTTGCTCCACAACGCCGGCCTTCGTCCGGCAGCAGTCAGCGACAACGCGCCGGAGCGCCGCCGCATCGAGGCGCAGCACATCGGCGCCAGAGGTTTCGAGAAAGGCAAACAAGGCGGGATCGCCCAGCAGGGCCGTCTTGATCACCTCGCCGTAGCCGGCGCGGACCTCCCGTGCCGGGAGCGTGGACAGGGTGTCCGTATCGATGATCACCCGCTTGGGCTGATAGAAGGCGCCGATCAGGTTTTTGCCTTCGCGGTGATTGACACCCACCTTGCCGCCTACACTGGAGTCCACCTGGGACAGGAGCGTCGTCGGGACCTGGACGAAGTCGATTCCCCGCATGTAGGTGGCGGCCAAAAATCCGGCCACATCACCCACGATGCCGCCGCCGAGGGCGACCACAGCCGACGTGCGGTTCAGCCGGGCCTCCACACAGGCGTCATAGAGGGCGGCCACCGTCTCGATGCGCTTATGGTCCTCCCCGTCGGGGATTTCCTTCGTGGCGACGGAAAAACCGGCCTTTTTCAAGGACTGGCGCAGCTTTTCGCCCCAGAGGTTATTGACGATCGCGTTTGTTACAATCAGGATCTTGTTTCCCCGCACCGTTCCGGCCAATCGCTCGCCGGCTTGGGACAGCAACCCGGCGCCGATTTCGATGGGATAGGCGCGATCGCCTAGACCCACCTCCACCCGAGTGATCGCCTCCGCGACCGTCGTCGTCATTGCTTCCTTTGACCTCGTTGCTGCTTTCGTTGTCTTTGCTTCATTCGTTGTCGTTGCTTCCGTCTTGGCTCCCGTCATTATTCGCCTCCTCCCTCAGCGCCTTCTTCGGCAAAGGTCCAGACCTCTCCCCGTTCCTCATTCCGGCCGCGCAGGTAGGAGAGGATAACCTCGACGATCTCAGTGACAGTCCGGCGGGAGGTGTCCACCGTCATGTCGGCGCAGACATAGTAGGGCGCCCGCCTCGCCATCATTTCCTGGATATCGTCGACACGGATGTCCTTTTTGATCAGCGGCCGGTGACCGCGGCGGGCGACCCTCGACCAGATCACCTCCGGTGTCGCCTCCAAACCGATGAGCACGCCATTTGATCGCAGGGCCGCCACATTTTCCGGTCTAAGCACAATCCCGCCGCCTGTCGCCACGACGACCCCTTCCATGGCAGCCACTTTCCGCGCCATCAGCGTTTCCTCAGAGCGAAAGCGCACCTCGCCGTAGAGGTCGAAGATCTGGGCGATGGTGAGCCCAGTCACCTGTTCCACTTCCGCGTCTGTGTCCACATACCGGTAACCCAAACGGGCGGCTAGGCGTCGGCCCACGGTGGACTTGCCTGTTCCCATAAAGCCGACGAGCACGATATTCTGTTTCCGCTGCCAATCGCTTTTTTCTTCAACATACATATGTCTTTCCATCCTCGGCGCCTCCATCTCAACCCCTCAGAAGCGCAGGGCCTGTTCCCGCATGGCGGCAACGCGCGCCTTCACCTGCTCAATCGTATCGCCGCCTGTCGTTTCGAGCAGGCTGTCGGCGATGACAAGAGCCAGGATGGCTTCGGCGACGACAGCAGCCGCCGGAACGGCGCAGGCGTCGGAGCGCTCCACCGAGGCGGCCACAGGCGAACGGCTGTCGATATCGACCGTCATCAAGGGCTTGTACAGGGTGGGGATGGGCTTCATGGCGATGCGGATGACAACAGGGGCGCCGTTGCTGATGCCGCCCTCGATCCCGCCGGCGCGGTTCGTGTTCCGCCCATAGCCCTTTTCCGGGACGTAGTGAATTTCGTCGTGGACCTGCGAACCGGGGCGCAGCGCCGCTTCAAAACCGAGGCCGATCTCGACGCCTTTGATGGCCTGAAGGCTCATCATGGCGCCTGCGATGCGTCCATCCAACCGCCGGTCTCCCTGCACATGGCTGCCCACGCCCACAGGCATGCCCAAGACGGCCAGTTCAACGATGCCGCCCAGGCTGTCGCCGCCTGCTTTGGCCTGGTCGATGGCGGCGATCATCGCCTGTTCCAGTTCGGCTTCGACACAGCGGACCGGAGACTGTTCGGCCCGCGCGGCGAGGTCTGCCCATTCCTTCTCCGTCCGGTCAATGGGCCCGCCGCTTGCGGCCGCGTCCCCGATGGCTGTCACATGAGAACAGATCCGGATCCCCACTTCGGCCAGGAGCCGCCGGGCCAACGCCCCCGCGGCGACGCGGGCCGCCGTCTCCCGGGCGCTGGAACGTTCCAGGATATTGCGGATATCCCGTTGATCGTATTTGATAGCGCCGGCTAAATCAGCGTGACCCGGCCGGGGTTGGGTCACCCGTCGCTCCGTCAGGTCCGCTTCTTCGCCGGCTGCCATGATGGCCGACCAGTTCTTCCAGTCCCGGTTTTCAATCTGAAGGCAGATAGGACCACCCAGGGTCCGCCCGCCCCGAATTCCCGAGAGGATCGCCGCCCGGTCCTTTTCAATGGCCATGCGACCTCCCCGGCCATGGCCCTTTTGCCGGCGCGCCAATTGTTCGTCGATGTCTTCCGCCTTAATGGAAAGACCGGCCACCATGCCCTCCACAATCACCGTCAACGCCAGCCCGTGCGATTCACCAGCCGTCAAATAACGTAACGCCGCCATCTGCGCAAAATCCCTTCTTTATTCGAATCTGCCAATGTATGCTACCCGATTTCGTGAAGATTCCACGTTTCACTTGTCTTTTCCTGCTCTTTCGCAATCCAGGCAGGATGCAAATTCTCCCTCAATTCCCTGTAGCCTTGGCCAGCGCCTCCGCCATTGTTGCGACCGGCGCCTCCCGGCCGGTCCATAATGCAAAGGCAGCCGCTCCCTGATGCAACAGCATGGGAAGACCGTTCTGGCAGCGGCAGCCCAGGGACCGGGCCGTTAACAGCAACGCCGTTTCGGGCGGGTTGTAGACCAGATCACAGACAAAAGGGCCGGGGGAGAGCCATCGCTCGGGGGGAAGCGGGTAAGGGATGACGCCATCCCCTTTCACCATCCCTGACGAGGTGGCGTTGACGACAAGGTCGGCCGCCTTCGCGCAGTCGCGCAGGAATGCCTCGTCCCAGCCGCCGGCGCGCAAGGTCACCCCTTCGGCAGATCTGCTTTGGCGTAAGGAATCTAGCAAAGCTTCCGCCTTATCGGGCGTTCGATTCACGACTGTAAGGGAGCGCGCGCCCCCATCGAGAAGGGCAAAGGCAACAGCCCGGGCCGCGCCGCCGGATCCCAGCAGCAACACCGATGCGCCGGCAACGGAGAAACCATCCTGCGCCAGGCCGCGCAAAAAACCGGTCCCGTCGGTATTGTGCCCCGTCGTCTTTCCATCTGCGGAAATGACGATGGTGTTGACGGCGCCCAGTCGTTTTGCCGAGGGATCGACAAGGTCTAACAGGCTCACTACCTGCTCCTTGTGGGGAACGGTCACATTGGCGCCCCGGTATCCGAGCGCTGCCAGTCCCGCAACCGCCTTTTCCAGTTCTTCCGGCCTGACCGCATGGGCGCCGTATCGCCAGTTGAGCCCCAACCGTTCGAAAGCGGCGTTGTGCATGGCCGGTGAAAAGGAGTGTTTTACCGGATACCCCAACAGCGCCACCCACTGCGTATGGCCGTCGATAGCGCCAACCATCGGGCGATCCATCGCGATTCCTCCCATCTTCCAGTATCTCAGTCGCGCCGGCTGCGCATCTTATAGTGGCGCAGCTCAGCAGGCATGTGCCGGTTCTCGAATGGTTATATTAAACATTGACGCCCAATCGATGGAAGAGGAGGCCTGTCCCGAATGGATAAAGGAATGCCTTTTGCGAACTTGAGCGAAGACCAATTGCAGGCGCTGTACAAGGCCGAACAACAGCTCAACGCCCAGTTGGCCGGAAATGACGAGATCATCGTCCTGGCCTACAAAAACGAAAAACCTCGCTAATGACAAGGAGGGTCGCCTTTTATGGCTGACCCTCCTTTGTTTTTTGGCGAAAAAAACGCTTGCGCCAGCGGCGGGGTTGGCGCTCCCGGAGGACCAGACGCTCTAACCGTCGGACGAGCCGGGTGCCGATAAACTCCCGGCGGCTGATCGGGTTGACCAGGATGGTATACAAGCCCGATCGGTTGCCGCCGAGCACATCAGTGAAGACCTGATCGCCGATGACGACCGTGTTTTCCGGCGTCGTCCCCAGCAGACTCATGGCCCGAAGGAAGCCCCGGCGCCGGGGTTTGCGCGCATTGGAGATATAGGTGGCGCCGCAGGTTTCCGCAAAGGTCTGGACGCGTTTTTCCTTGTTGTTCGACAATATGCAGAGCTTTATGCCATGACACTTCAGTTCTTCGAGCCAACAGGCGATTTCCGGACAGAGATGGTTCTCGTTCCACTCTGTCAACGTGTTATCGAGGTCGATGATCACACCCTGGACACCTTGGGCAACCAGTTCAGCCACATTCACCTGAGGAACGGCATCGACCCGCCGGGCCGGTTTCAGTATTTTCACTTGCTTTCCCCTTCCCGGTTTTATTTCTGCCGCTCTATGTTACCGAAAATCTGATTGGTCCCGCTTAAAGCTGTCAGTTGCGGCTTCCCGGTTTTATCGCCGGTGTACCTTCCTTACATAAGGGACATGCTTCCGGCGGCCAGGAAACAACCTCCATGGAAAGGGCGGCGCAGAAGGGGACGCCGAAGTCCACTTGACCGTTGGAACGGTCAACCAGCGACGCGACAGCCAGCACCCGTCCGCCGGCTGCGGTGGCGACATCAATCACCTCACGTACAGAACCGCCGGTTGTCACCACGTCTTCACAGACCACAACCGTCTCGCCCGGCCGGACGACAAAGTTGCGCCGCAGTGTCATGGTCCCGTTCTCCCGTTCCGTAAAGATGGACCGAACACCCAGTGCCCGTCCGACCTCATAAGCGACCAGGATACCGCCCATGGCCGGCCCGATAACCACGTCAGGAACGCCCACGGTTTTGCGGAGCAGGGCGGCCAAGTGTGCGGACAGCCGTTCCGTATGCTGAGGGTGTTGCAGAACCTGGGCGCATTGGACGTACCGGTTGCTGTGTCGACCGGAGGTCAGGCGAAAATGCCCTTCCAACAGGGCCTCGCTCTCGCGGAAAATCTGGAGAACCTGCTCGTGGCTCAACAGGGCGCTATCTACGAATCCTTCTATGATCTCCAACCTCATCGCGCTCCTTCTCTATTTTTTCCGGCGGGCCAATCCCTCGGCCATCTCTTCCACGATCCGGCGCGCCGCCTCAGCCCGGTCCGGCGCAGCCGTGATCGGACGTCCGACGACAAGATAGGACGCTCCGGCTTCCATCGCCTCCGCCGGCGTCATCACCCGCGCCTGATCGTTAGTGGCCGCCCAGTCCGGGCGAACCCCCGGCGTGACGATGACAAAATCGTCACCGCAGACCGAACGAATCGGCCCGATCTCCTGCGGCGAGGCGACGACGCCTTGCACCCCTGCCGATTGGGCGAGGCGCGCGAAGCGCACCACGTTCTCCTCGACACTTCCCGGCAACCCCACCTCATCGTTCAGAACGCCTTGGGAAATAGAGGTGAGCACGGTGATGGCCAAGACGAGCGGCCCCCCCTCCGCCTCGGCCCCTTGTGCTTCCCGCGCTCCCTGGACAGCCCGTCGCAGCATTTCCCCGCCGCCGGCCCCATGAACGGTGAACATATTCACCCCTCGCCGGCTGACGACCGATGCAGCCTTGCCGACGGTATTCGGGATGTCGTGAAACTTCAAGTCCAAAAAAACGGGATAACCCATGGACATGATCTCTTCTGTGACAGCGAAACCCGCGCTGTTATGCAACTGCATGCCCACTTTGAAGAGGCCGCAGCGCTCCCCGACATCGCGTACGATAGCCATGGCCTCGTCACGAGTATCCACATCCAATGCGACAATCAGGCGATCTTTTGCTTCCAATTCCGCTCCCCTTCCCCGTGATGCCTCTGGAATAGTATTTAATATCATGTTATTCTTCCCCTTTTTCGCCTT